>NZ_JAPDCD010000048.1:0-28961 GCF_027705695.1 Aeromonas sp. QDB62
TCCTGCATGGAGACGCGATTAGATCACAGACGATCTGCCTGTTCAAATTTCATTAACAAAGTGCGATCCCGCCCTGACCAGAATGCAGGGCAATACAGAGTGGGGGAAGTCGTAGTGATACGAATACCTCGGTGCATCTTTTCATTGATCAGGGTTAAGCGTCAGGGAGGCCAGACGGGGCGGTGCTGCGTGTGATGGCAAGAAAAGCCGCCCTGCAACGCAGGCAAGATGCAGGCAGAAACCATGCGACATGCAGGTAAATCGCGCCGCGCAGGGCGTGCCTGCTACCGGTGGCAGCTGGCGGTGAGACCGTTCTGGCTTGGGGCGACAAGTCGGGTTTTGCCAGGGGGGGATTGCGTGGAATATGCAACGGGGTGAGTAAAGATATATTTAATGGATCATTTATTGTTGGGTATCATTATTGTGAAATGAGCCGTATGGCGAAAATATCTGGCATGTTAATTTGGCTAACAGCGAAAGAGGGTGAATGTGGCGATTAATTATTTAATATCCAATTAAGTTCATAAAATTTATGGGGTTGCCAAATATCTCTTTGGGGGTAATTAATTTTATTTGTGATGTGGCTCGCTATGGAAATAGGGGGAAGCCGGTCGAAATTGATAGAGATCAATACTGCAGGGTGGGTGAGTCCTTAGCATTTCCGCTATTAAGCATTTATCAAACAAGTGCTCACTACGGGAATAAGTAGAATGGTCGAGGATAATTTTTTATCGGCTCATGGGATTAATCGCCGTGATTTTATGAAATTGTGTGCCGGGATGGCCGCAACCCTGGGATTAAGTCAGAATGCCGTCGCCAAGATGGCCACCGCGCTCACCAGCCCCGAGCGGCCGCCGGTGATCTGGATTGGGGCGCAGGAGTGCACCGGCTGTACCGAGTCACTGCTGCGGGCCACTCACCCCACCATCGAGAACCTGATCCTCAATACCATTTCGCTGGAGTACCACGAGGTGCTCTCGGCGGCCTTTGGTCATCAGGCGGAAGAGAACAAGCACAACGCCATCAAGCGTTATAAAGGCAAGTATGTGCTGGTGGTGGATGGCTCCATTCCGCTCAAAGATGGTGGCGTCTACTGCATGGTGGCCGGTGAGCCCATCGTCGACCATATTCGCCGCGCCGCCGCCGATGCGGCTGCGGTCATCGCCATCGGCTCCTGCTCCGCCTGGGGCGGTGTACCTGCCAGCGGCGGCAACCCGACCGGTGCAGTCAGTCTGGAAGAGGCCCTCGGCAATATCGACACCCCGATCATCAATATCCCGGGTTGCCCGCCCAATCCCCACAACTTCCTCACCACGGTTGCCTACTACATCACCTACGGCAAGCTACCGGCGCTGGATAGCAAAAAGCGTCCGCTGTTTGCCTACGAGCGACTGATCCACGAGAACTGCGAGCGCCGTCCGCACTTCGACGCCGGTCGTTTTGCCAAGGAGTTTGGCGACGAGGGCCACCGTCAGGGCTGGTGCCTCTACCATCTGGGCTGTAAAGGACCGGAGACCTATGGCAACTGCTCGACCCTGGAGTTCTGCGATGTGGGAGGCGGCATCTGGCCGGTCGGCATCGGCCACCCCTGCTATGGCTGCAACGAGCAGGGGGTCGGTTTCAGCAAGGGGATCTTCCAGCTCGCCAAGGTTGAGAACCCGACCCCGCGGGTGGATAAACCCGATGTGAAGATCCAGGAGGGGGGCTATACCTCGCCCACTGCGACGGGTCTGATCGGTGGCGCCCTCGGGGTGCTGGTAGGGGTGAGTCTGATGACGGTGCGTGAACTCGGTCGCCAGCAGAAGCGCCACGAAGCCGGGCAGCACCCATCACGGGAGGAGTAACCGTGAACAGACGCAATTTCCTCAAATTCGCCTCTGCCAGTGCACTGGCGGCAGGGGCTGCCGTGCCCGGCACCGCACAGGCGGCGGCCAAGAACAAGCCGCCCATTCCCGGGTCGCTCGGCATGTTGTATGACTCCACCCTCTGCGTCGGCTGTCAGGCCTGTGTGGCGGAGTGCCAGCGTTTGAATGGCAACCCGGCCAATCCGGAGGGCGAACCGACCTGGTCCACCAACGACAAGCTGACCCCCTACACCAACAACATCATTCAGGTGTGGAAGAGTGGCAGCGGCGAGCATAAGGATCAACTGGTGGATGGCTATGCCTACATCAAGAAGCAGTGCATGCACTGCGTCGATCCCAACTGTGTCTCTGTCTGCCCGGTGCAGGCCCTTACCAAAGATCCCAAGACTGGCATCGTTCACTACGATCCGGACGTCTGTACCGGCTGCCGCTACTGCATGGTGGGTTGCCCGTTCGATGTGCCCAAATATGACTACGACAATCCGCTGGGGGCGATCCACAAGTGCGAGCTCTGCAACCAGAAGGGGCTTGAACGAATTGATCAGGGCAAATTGCCCGGCTGTGTCGAGGTGTGCCCGACCGGCGCCGTGATTTTCGGCACCCGCGAGGAGCTGATGGCCGAGGCCAAGCGCCGCCTGCTGGCGACTCCTGGCAGTGAATATGCCTATCCGCGCCAGACCTTCAGCGCCAACGATCCCTACCTGCACGAGGTGCCCAACTACCAGCCTTACGTCTATGGCGAGAAGGAGGGGGGCGGCACCCAGGTGCTGGTGCTGGCCGGGGTGCCCTATACCAAGCTCGACATGCCCGACTTGCCGGAGCTCTCCTCCGGTGCTCGCTCCGAGCATATCCAGCACACCCTCTACAAGGGGATGGTGCTGCCCATGGTGGTGCTGACTGGTCTCTCGGTGCTCATTCGCCGCAACACCAAGAATGGTCACGATCACCATCATGACGATGGTCATGATCAGGGGAGTGCGCAGATCAAGGATCAGGGCACCACAAAGGGAGGCAAGGATCATGAGTAATCACAAGGCGCATCCGCTCGGCGGCAAGCTGGTCAGCTGGCCGGTACTGGTGCTGGCCCCCTTTGCCGTGCTGTGCGGCATGTTGATCTTGAAACGCCTCTTCTTCGGGCTGGGTTCGGTCACTGACCTGAACGGGGGTTACCCCTGGGGGCTGTGGATCTCGTTCGATCTCTTGATCGGCACCGGTTTCGCCTGTGGCGGCTGGGCGCTGGCCTGGGCGGTCTATGTGTTCAACCGGGGCGAGTATCACCCGCTGGTGCGACCGGCGCTGTTGGCGAGCCTGTTCGGCTACTCGCTCGGTGGTCTCTCCATCACTATCGACGTGGGCCGTTACTGGAACCTGCCGTACTTCTACCTGCCCGGTCACTTCAACACCTCCTCGGTGCTGTTCGAGACGGCGGTCTGCATGACCATCTATATCGGGGTGATGGCGCTGGAGTTTGCGCCCGTGCTGCTGGAGAAGTTCGGCTGGAAGGCGTCACTCATTCGCCTCAACAAGATCATGTTCTTCGTGCTGGCGCTGGGGGCACTGCTGCCCACCATGCACCAATCCTCGATGGGCTCCTTGATGATCGTGGCGGGGGAGAAGATCCATCCGCTCTGGCAAAGCTACGAGCTGCTGCCGGTCTTTTCGCTTCTGACCGCATTCATCATGGGTTTTTCCATCGTGGTGTTTGAGGGATCCTTGGTGCAGGCGGGACTGGCGGGGCGGGGCCCCAACGAGAAGTCGCTGTTCTACAAACTGACCCAGGTAATCGACATCTTCCTGATCCTGTTTGTGGCGCTGCGCTTTGCCGAGATCGTCATCAATGACAAGTCGGAGTACCTCTCCGATCTCAATCGCTTCTCTATCATGTTCTGGAGCGAGATTGCGCTGATGATCTTCCCGCTGCTGGTGTTCCACTGGGACAAGAGCCGCCGCGATTCGCGCATGTTGTTCCTGGGGGCCCTCAGCATGCTGCTGGGCGCAGCCCTCTGGCGACTGGATTACTCCCTGCTCGCCTTCAACCCCGGCAATGGCTACCACTACTTCCCCTCCGCGGAGGAGGTACTGATCTCCCTGGGCTTCGTCGCCATCGAGGTGTGTGCCTATTTGCTGTTGATCCGGCTGCTGCCGGTACTGCCATCACTTGAACGTGTTCACCAAGATTATCAGGCCCGAGGGAAAGCCAACGTATGAGCCAACGTATCACCATAGACCCCATCACCCGCATTGAGGGGCACCTGCGTATCGACTGCGAAATCGAAGGCGGAAAAGTGACCAAAGCCTGGTCGTCCGGCACCATGTGGCGCGGGATGGAGGAGATCGTCAAGGGCAACGACCCGCGCGATGCCTGGATGATTGTGCAGCGCATCTGCGGGGTCTGTACCTCCATTCATGCCATCGCTTCGGTGCGGGCGGTGGAGAACGCCATCGGTGCCAAGGTGCCGGTCAATGCCCAGTTCATCCGCAACCTCATTATTGCGGCCCACAACATTCACGATCACATCGTCCACTTCTACCAACTCTCCGCGCTGGACTGGGTGGACATCACGGCGGCGCTGCAGGCCAATCCGCAAAAAGCGGCGGATATCCTCAAAGGGGTGTCCACATGGTCCCTCAATAGCGCCGATGAGCTGACCAAGGTGCAGGATAAAATCCGCGCCCTGGTGGCCAGCGGCCAGCTCGGCATCTTTGCCAACGGCTACTGGGGTCACAAGGAGATGAAGCTGAGTCCGGAGGTGAACCTCATCGCCGTGGCCCACTACCTGCAGGCGCTGGAGTGCCAGCGCGATGCCAACCGCATCGTCGCCATTCTGGGCGGCAAGACCCCCCACATTCAGAATCTGGCGGTGGGCGGGGTGGCCAACCCCATCAATCTGGATGCGCCGAGCGTGCTCAACCTCGAGCGGCTGCTCTACGTGAAGAGCTTTATCGACCGGCTCGGCGAGTTTATCGAGCAGGTCTACAAGGTGGATGCCGCCATCATCGCCGCTCACTACCCCGAGTGGCTGACCCTGGGGCAGGGGGCCAAGCACTACCTGAGCGTGCCGGAGCTGCCCACCGACGCCAACGGCGGTAGCTTCCTGATGCCGGGCGGCTACATCGAGAATGGCAATCTGGCGGGGTATCGCCCCATCGAGAGTCATCAGGATGCCTGGCTGATGGACGGCATCGCCGAGAGCAACAAGCACGCCTGGTACAAGGATGACGAACCGCTCAAGCCGTGGGAGGGCAAGACCGAGCCCAACTACACCGGCTGGCAGGATGACGGCAAATACTCCTGGGTCAAATCCCCCACCTTCTACGGCAAGGTGGTGGAGGTGGGGCCGCTCGCAGACCTGCTGGTGAAGCTGGCCGCCAAGCACCCGGAGACGGTGGCGCACTTCGACCAGTTGAACGGTATTTATAAAGCACTCACCGGTTCGGCCATCAAGACCGAACAGCTGCACTCCACCATGGGCCGCATCATCGGCCGCGCGGTGCGTTGTTGTGTGCTGAAAGATACGCTGGCGCACCAATGGAAAGCGCTGGTGGATAACATCGGCAAGGGGGATACCACCGCCTACATCAAGGCCGAGATCCCGGCGGACAAGGAGTTTCGCGGGGTGGGCTTTGAAGAGGCACCGCGCGGCATGCTCTCCCACTGGATCGTCATCAAGGGCGGCAAGATCGAGAACTATCAGGCGGTGGTGCCATCGACCTGGAACTCTGGCCCGCGCAACTTCAATGACGAGCCTGGTCCCTACGAGCAGGCGCTGGTGGGCACCCCGGTGGCGGATCCCGCCAAACCGCTGGAGGTGGTACGCACCATCCACTCGTTCGACCCCTGCATGTCCTGCGCGGTCCACGTGGTGGATACCCAGAATGGCGAAACGACTCAGGTGAAGGTGCTGTGATGAACACCCTGATCCTGGGCGTGGGCAACCTGCTGCTGAGCGATGAGGCCGTCGGCGTGCGCATCGTCGAGGCGCTGGGGCGCGAATACCGTTTCGCCCCCGGCATCGAGTTGCTGGATGGCGGCACGGCGGGCATGGAGCTGCTCGAAGCGATGGCCAGTCGCGACCACATCATTTTGGCGGATGCGGTGCGCAGCGGTAACCCGCCGGGTACCGTCGTGACCCTGCAGGATGAGGAGGTTCCGACCCTGTTTGGCCGCAAGATCTCCCCGCACCAGCTGGGGCTGGCGGACGTGCTCTCGGCACTGCACATGACGGGGGAGTCGCCCAAGCGGCTCACCCTGATCGGCATCGAACCCGAATCCCTCGAACCGCGTATCGGGCTCACCCCTGTGGTGGCGGCCGCCATGGGGGAGGCGACGGATCGGATTTTGACCCTGCTGGCCAGTGTCGGCGCCCCCGCCATCCCGCTCTCTGAGCAGGAAAAAGCTGACCAAGCGCGGGAGGGCCTATGGCGCAATCCCATTTAAGCGAGGCTGAGAGAGTGCTGGAGATAGTACCGGAGACGGCGCAGGAGTTTGCCGGTTTTTCCACCAATCCCGCGCCCCTGCTGGTAGCCCAGTACGAGCGGATCGCTCGCGAAGAGATGCAGGCGTTGCCCTTCTATCACGCCACCATGCCCATCGTGGCAGAGTGTGTGCTGTTTGAAGGTCAGTGGCTCGGCTGCGTGCTCACCCCCTGGATGCTGAGTGTGGTGGTACTGCCGGGGCCGGATCAGCTTTGGCCGGTGCGCAGCAGTAGCGATCGGCTCGCCCTGCAGCTCCCCTGCGGCAACATGACCTTTATGGTGGGTGAACTACCCGAAAGCGGTCAGTTGCTGGCCTGCTCCCTGATGTCGCCGCTCGATCCCCATCTCGGGGCCGAGCAGGGGCGCTCACTGGTAAGCAGCACCCTAAAAATGCTGCTCTCCTTGCCAGTGCAGCAAGGGGCTGGCGGCGTGGATCTGGGGCGCAGACGACTGTTTGGTGCGGCGAGAAAGGTACCTGCATTGCCTGATTGATACTAGGTTTCACGCGAAATCAAGTTTAGAATAGGGGGCCATTTTGGCCCCTCACTTGCACTTTCTGACACGCATTCCGCCTCTTTTTTGAGTGATAACGCGTGAGTGGTACAAACAAGAAGGATCCCCATGACTGTTTCTCGCAATTCCCTTCGCCATTACGCTAGCCCCAGCGCGGCCGCCCTGCTGACTCTGCTGCTGGGCACCGCCTCCCACACAGCTTTGGCCGCTGCCCAACCGGTTCCCGCCGAACTCAAGCTTGCCATCGGCAGTGAACCCACCGAAGGGTTCGACCCCCTGCTCGGCTGGAGCCACGGCAGCTACCTGCTGCTGCACAGCCCGCTGCTTAAACAAAACGCCGATCTCGGCTGGCAGAATGTGCTCACCCAATCGGTGACCCCGAACAAGGATGGCAAGGGGTGGCTCATTACCCTCAAGCCTGACCTGAAATTCTCCAACGGCGCACCGCTCACCGCCGAGGATGTGGCCTTTACCTACAACAGCGCGGCCAAGGGCGGCGGCAAGATCGACATGGGCAACTTTGTCTCGGCCAAGGTGGTCTCGCCTACCGAGGTTGCCATCACCCTGAGCGCCCCCCAGAGTACCTTCGTCAACGTGCTGGGATCGCTCGGTATAGTGTCGAAGAAGGATTACGACGCAAAAGCGTACGCCCAAAAGCCAGTCGGCGCAGGCCCTTACCGGTTGGTGAGCTTCCTGCCCGGTCAGCAGCTGGTAGTTGAGGCGAACCCCTATTACGCCGGTGGCAACAACGACTTCAAACGGCTGGTGTTTGTCTTTATCGACGAGGAGAGCGCTTACGCCGCTGCCCAGAGCAATCAACTCGATCTGGTGCGCATCGCCCCCTCGCTGGCGCCCACCGTACCCGACACCCTCAAACTTTGGGTGCGTCCGAGTGTGGAGAATCGCGGCATCGTCTTCCCCATTCCTGCTGCTGGTAAAAAAGATGCCAAGGGGTATCCCATCGGCAACGACGTGACCTCGGACGTGGCAGTGCGCCGCGCCATCAACTATGCCATCGACCGCAAGCTGCTGGCTGATCAGCTGCTGGAAGGGCACGCCATCCCCGCTTACAGCGCGGTAGAAGGCTTGCCCTGGCTAAACAAGGCCACCGCCTTCAAGGATGGCGATGCCACCCATGCCAACGCCCTGCTAGACCAGGCAGGCTGGAAGATGGGCAGTGACGGCATTCGCCACAAGGGCGACCTGCGCGCAGCCATTACCCTCTGGTACACCAGCGGTGACAGCACCCGCCGGGATCTGGCGGAAGCGGTGCGGGCCATGCTCAAACCCATCGGTCTCGACGTGAGCCTCAAATCTGGCAGCTGGGAGCAGGTGGAGCGCGAGATGCACGCCAATCCGGTGCTGATGGGGTGGGGGAGTCTGGACCCCATGGAGCTCTATCACCACTACCAGAGCGGCTCAGGCGGCGTGGAGTTCTACAACCCGGGCTATTACAGCAACCCTGTGGTGGATGGCCACCTCAAGCAGGCGCTTGATGCCCCCGACTGGCAGGCGGCCGTGCCGTTCTGGCAGCAAGTTGAGTGGGATGGCAAGAGTGGTGCCGGGGTACAGGGGGATGCCGCCTGGGCCTGGCTGCTCAATGTGCAGCACACCTATCTCGCTAACCGCTGCATCGACCTTGGCAAGGGGGCGCCGGAGATCCACGGTAGCTGGTCACTCCTCAACAACCTGCAGGATTGGCGGTGGACGTGCCGCTAAGTTCGTCCACTATGATGAGCGTCACTGTGAAAGCCCTGCTGCGTCTGGCAGGGCTTTTATGCTTGGTCTCGGTCGCTACCTTTGTGTTGCTCAGCTACTCCCCCATTGACCCCATCAAGGCCTATATCGGCAACGATCTGCTCCATGTGCCACCAGAGCAGTACGCCCGCATCGCCGCCCGCTGGGGGCTGGATCAGCCGCTCTGGCTGCGCTACTGGCACTGGTTTAGCCAGGTGCTGCAGGGGGATCTCGGTTACTCCATGCTCTATAACGCGCCGGTGGCTCAGGTGATTGGCAGCCGCTTTGCCGCCTCCTTCCTGCTGCTGGCGGGTGCCTGGCTGCTCTCCGGCTTTTTCGGCATCCTGCTTGGGCTCTGCGCCGGTCGCTATCTCAACCGCTGGCCCGATCGCCTTATCTGCCGCTTTGCCTATCTGCTTGCCTCCCTGCCCACCTTCTGGGTTGGCCTGTTGCTGCTCGCCCTGTTTGCGGTGCATTGGCCACTACTGCCAGTCTGCTGCGCCTGGACGCCGGGCCTCTCCGCCGATGAGGCTGATTGGGCTATGCGAGCACGCCATCTGTTGCTGCCGGTGACTACCCTGGCGCTGCTGGGGCTTGGCAATATCGCCCTGCATACCCGGGCGCGGGTGGCCGAGGTGCTGGAGAGCGACTTTATCCGTTACGCCCGCGCCCAAGGGGATGGCGGCTGGCCCATGCTGCGTTTTCATGTGCTGCGCCACGCCCTGACTCCGGCGCTCTGCCTGCAGTTTGCCTCCCTCGGTGAGTTGATTGGCGGATCGCTCTTGGCCGAGAAGGTCTTCTCCTATCCGGGGCTCGGCCAGGCCACTGTGGATGCGGGGCTGCGGGGGGATATCCCCTTGCTGATGGGCATAGTGCTGTTCTGCACCCTGCTGGTCTTTATTGGCAACACGGTGGCCAGTCTGCTGCTGGCGCGCATCAATCGGGGTTGGGAGGGCGAGCATGCTGTTTAATCCGCTTCCCTCCATACTGCGGCTGGTTTTTGCCCTGATTGGATTGGCGCTGCTGGCAGCCTACGGCTGGAGCTTGTCGGCTCAGGATGTGCCGATGGATCTGCTGGCGCGCCAGCAACCTCCCTCGCTGACCCACTGGTTCGGCACCGATCAGATGGGGCGGGATCTCTGGTTGCGGGCCTTTCAGGGCACCCTCACCAGTCTGGAGTTGGGCATCAGTACGGCCCTCTGCAGTGGCCTGCTGGCCATGGTGGCGGCAAGCGTGTCGCTCATTCATCCCAGATGCGATGCGGCGGTGCGAATGGTGATCGACGCCATGCTGGCGCTGCCCCATATGCTGCTGCTGATCCTGATCTGCTTTACCGTGGGGGGCGGCATGCGCGGGGTGATCCTGGCGGTGGCGCTCACCCACTGGCCCAAGCTGGCGCTGATCCTCTGCGCGGAGGCGCGGCGGATCGTCTGCAGTGACTATGTGGTACTGGCCCGCTGTCAGGGGATGGGGGCGCTGCGTCGCTGGCGCACCCACCTGCTGCCAGGGTTGTTGCCCCAGTGGTTTATCGGCACCTTGCTGATGTTTCCCCATGCGGTACTACACAGCGCGGCCTTGAGCTTTCTCGGCTTTGGGCTGGCGGCTCATGAGGCCTCCCTTGGTCTGCTGCTGGCCGATGCCCTGCGTTATCTGGCCGGTGGCGGCTGGTGGCTGGCCCTCTTTCCCGGTCTGATGCTACTGACCTTGGTTTTATTGTTTGATCAGGCTACCCGCGCCCTGCAACAACTCTGGTTTGGGAGTGAACAATGCTGAGCTTCGACCATGTGACCATAGAAGCGGCCCACTACTCCTGGCTGGGGCGGCGCAACTGGCAGCCCTTGCTGACCGATATCAGCCTGCAACTGGCGCCGGGGGAGATAGTGGCGCTGGTGGGAGGGAGTGGCGAGGGCAAGAGCCTGCTGCTGCAAAGCGCCCTGACCCTGCTGCCGGACAACCTGCGGATGCGCGGTAGCATCTCCCTTGATGGCGTGCCTCTGTGCGATGCCAGCCGCGCCCGTCTGCGCGGCCACACCCTCTGCTATGTGCCGCAGGGGGTGAGCGCCCTCAATCCGCTGCTGACGGTGGAGCGCCAGCTCGGCCGCGCGGCGCGTCTCTGTGGCCAGAACGGTTCCCGTGAGCGGCTTGGCGAACAACTGCTGCGCTACCAGTTACCCGCTGCCACTCTGGACCGCTATCCGCGCCAGCTCTCCGGCGGCATGGCCAAGCGTATTTTGGCCTGCACCGCGGCGCTCGGCGGCGCCCGCTACATTCTGGCGGACGAGATCACCGCCTGGCTCGACGAGGGGCTGGCCTGTCTGCTGCTCGGCCAGTTGCGTGAATTGGCTAATCAGGGCAGCGGCATCCTCTGGGTCACCCATGATCTGGCGCTGGCGGCCCGCTTTGCCGATCGCATCGTGGCGCTGCATCAAGGCCAAGTGAGCGACACCCTGAGCTGCCACCATCTGCGCCAGGGGCAGGGGAGCGAGATGCTCCGTGCCCACTGGCAGGCGCTGCCGGAGTTCAATGCACTCTTCCCTGCGCCGGAGGTTTCCTGATGATTGCTTCTCTGAGACAGGCTGTGTGTGGCGCGGCAGATATCCAGTGGCAGGTGCTGCCGGAATTCAACGCACTCTTCTCTGTGCCGGAGGTTTCCTGATGTTGGAAGTACGAGATCTCACCATCGCCCAGGGGGAACGCCCTCTTTGGCAGGGGCTATCGCTGGCCGTCAAAGCGGGCGAGCGGCTCGGCATCTCTGCCCCGAGCGGTTATGGCAAAACCACGCTGGGGCGGGTATTGGCCGGTTGGCAAGTGGCTCGGGCCGGTGGGCAAATCCTGCTGGATGGGCAGCCGGTGCCTGAACAGGTAAAAGGCTATAACCCCATCCAGCTGGTGCCCCAGCACCCCGAACTCACCTTCAATCCCTACCGCACCACCGGGCAGGCGTTGTGGGATGTGTGGCGCCCCGATGACGCCATGCTGGCACGCTTTATGGTCAAGCCTGCGTGGCTCAGCCGTAAACCCGGTCAGCTCTCCGGTGGCGAGCTGGCCCGCATCGCGCTGCTGCGCGCCCTCGATCCCCGCACCCGTCTGCTGATTGCCGACGAGGTGACCGCCCAGCTGGATCCGCAAATTCAGCGCCAACTCTGGCGGGAGTTGATGATTGAGTGCGAGCAGCGCGGGCTTGGCATGGTGATCTTCAGTCACCAGCAGGCGCTGCTGCGCCAGATCTGCCATCGGGTGATGACCTTTGGTGAGGATACGACTGAGCAGGGATGGGTGGTTCGCAGTGTGGCTTGAGGGGGAACTACCCCTCATCCCCAGCCCTTCTCCCGCAAGGGGAGAAGGGGGCAGACGGTGCCATCTCGCCAGGCTCGGGGTTTGGGAAACAGGGGCTGGTTGTATGCTCGCAGGCTCTCTGGGGCGAATATTTCGAGCATATTTCCAGCATCCATGAATAGGTTCCCCTTTCACTGTTGAGACAGGGAGCGGAATGCGGCATCCACGAACCGGTTCCCTCTCCCTGGAGAGAGGGCCAGGGTGAGGGGGGCGAGTATGAAACGCTGGCCATTTTGGACAGATAGCACGGCGGGCAAGATTCGCAGATAAAAGAGAGGGAGGCATCAGCCTCCCTCTCTTGCTATCCGCCGTTGGTAACGGCATTTAACCGGTTCTGGTTCAGGCCGTTGCCAGCCAGTTGAGCCAGGCATCCATCCCTTCGCCGGTGGTGGCGCTGACCTGGATCACCTGAATATAGGGGTTGACCCGTTTGGCATTCTCGATGCAGCGGGCCACGTCAAAGCTGACGTAGGGCAGCAGATCGATCTTGTTGATCACCATCAGCTGTGCGGCGGCGAACATGTCCGGGTACTTGAGGGGCTTCTCTTCCCCCTCAGTGACGGAGAGGATCGCCACCTTGTACTTCTCGCCGAGATCGAAGCTGGCGGGGCAGACCAGATTGCCCACGTTCTCGATAAAGAGGATGCCCCCTTCATTGGCGGGCAGCTGGTGGCAGGCGTCGTGGACCATTTTGGCGTCCAGATGGCAGCCCTTGCCGGTGTTGATCTGCACGGCAGGGACGCCGGTGGCGCGAATGCGATCCGCATCGGCGCTGGTCTGCTGATCTCCTTCGATCACGGCGCAAGGGCGTTTGTCAGCCAGCTGGCGCAGGGTTTCGCACAGCAAGGTGGTCTTGCCTGAACCCGGGCTCGATACCAGATTGAGTACCAGCTGGGCCGCTTCGTCGAAGTGTTCGCGGTTGTGGGCCGCCAGCGCGTTGTTCTTGGCCAGCACATCCATCTCGATGGCGATCAGCTGGCGCTGCCCCATGCCGGGGACCGACAATCCCGCTTCCCCTTTGCCGTAGTGCAGATCACCCTGCTGATGGTCATGGTCATGGTCATGGTCATGGTCATAGTCATAGTCATAGCTGTGATCATGGCTGTGATCATGGGGATGCGCGTGGGAATGGCCGTGGTCATGAGAATGGGCGTGATCATGATGATGGCCGTGGGGGTGATCATGGTGGTGCTCATGTGGCTGATCATGACCCTCATGGCTTATAGGAGCCCGCACCCCGTGGTAGTGGTGATGGACATCCCCCTGATGGTGATAGTGGTGGTGAATGATCAGGGTGCGTGGTGCGCTCTGCTCGTGATCATGATGGTGATGGGTGTCATGAGCATGATGATGGTCGTGCTCATGACCATGTTCATGGTGATGTTCATGTTCGTGATGATGCTCATGATCGTGATCATGGCCGGCGATCCGCGCCTGGCCGCATCCGCATACGCTACACATATCAACTTACCTCGATGTCGGTGATGCGCAGGCTATCGCCCTGCGCGACTCGTAATTTGTATCCGCCACACTCGGGACAGGCCTGCCCGCGCTCGGTGAGGGTGACCGTCTTGTTGCAGTCGTAACACCAGGCCTCTGCCGCTTGGTGCTGAAAGTGCAGCTGGGCCCCTTCGACAGCGGTGCCCTTGGCGGCCGCCTCGAAACAGAAGGCAATGGTGTCCGGGTCGACGCAGGAGAAGCTGCCGACCTCGAGCCAGAGGGCGGTCACCTTGGTAAAGCCCCGCTGGGTGGCCTGCTCGGCCGCCAGATCGATGGCGGCCATGGCCAGAGACATTTCGTGCATGGTGGCTCCTTAACCGTTATGGGGAGGAGTGACTCCCCCCTGTAATTGACGGAACGGCATGGCCGCTCAACAGATCCGCGGCAGCAGCTCCCCCTGCGGCAGCTCCAGATAGCGGCGGCTGCCCCAGGGGTTATTGAGGATCACCTTGTGGCGATCGCTCGCCTGCACCACGCCGATCTGGCTTGCCGCGAGGTTGAATTGCCGCAAGATGCCCAGCGCGTCCTGTGCCTGTTCGGCAGGCAGGGCCAGCACCATGGTCCCCTCGTTGGCGAGATCATGGGGCTCGAAGCCATAGAGCTCGCACAGGCCACGCACCGGATCGCAGACCGGAATGGCGGACTCCTCCAGCTCGATGGCAACGCCGGAGGCGCTGCTCCATTCGTTGAGCACGGCGGCAAGGCCACCGCGGGTGGCATCGCGCAGGGCGTGAGGGGTAATGCCAGCCTGCAGCAGCGCTTCGACCTGCGGCCAGAGGGTGGTGCAGTCGCTCTTGAGATCGGATCCCAGTTGCAGGGCGTCACGGGCCATCAGGATGCAGGCGCCGTGGCTGCCGATATCCCGCGACACCAGAATGGCGTCACCGGCCTTGAGGTTGCGTACCGAGATGCCCCGGCTCTGTTCGGGCAGAGGGAAGGTGCCGACCCCGCTGGTGTTGATAAAGATCTTGTCGGCTGCCCCCTTGGGCACCACCTTGGTGTCGCCGCAGACGATGCGGGCGCCGCTTTTGGCAAGCTCTGCTGCCATCGACTCGACGATGCGGGCGAGATCGGCGTAGGGGAAGCCCTCCTCGATGATAAAACTGCAGCTCAAATACTCGGGTTTGGCCCCCATCATGGCGAGATCATTGACCGTACCGGCGATGGCCAGCTTGCCGATATCGCCCCCCTCGAAGAAGAGCGGCGAGACGGTAAAGCTGTCGGTGGTAAAGGCGACGGGGCCGCTTACCGGCAGCAGGGCGGCATCTTCACCGCGCAGCAGGATCTCGTTGCCAAAGTGGCGAAAGAAGAGCTGGTTGATCAGCTGGTTCATTTCTACACCGCCGCCGCCGTGGCTTAACTGAATTTCTCTCATTGGATCCCCATATATCGGTAGTAGGCATTGCAGGCCCCTTCGGAGCTGACCATGCAGCTGCCCATGGGCTGGGTCGGGGTGCAGCCCCGGCCAAAGACTTTACACTGGTTCGGTTTGGCCAGGCCGCGCAGGATATCGGCGCACTGGCACGCCTTGTGGTCATCGATGGGAGTCTGATTGAGTTGAAAGTGGCGCTCCGCATCGCGTTTGGCAAAGGCATCGCGCAGGCGCAGGGCGGAGGCGTTGATATCCCCCAGACCTCGCCAGCGAAAGTGCTCACGGGTCTCGAAAAAGCGCTCGACCATCCGCTGGGCGGCTTTATTGCCGCTGGCGGTGACGGCGCGGCTGTACTGCACCTCCAGCGCGTAGCGACCCTCCACCTTCTGGCGCACCATCATCAAGAGCGCCTCCATCACATCCACCGGTTCGAAGCCACTCACCACCACCGGTACCTGATAACGATCGACGATGGGCAGGTAGATATCGGCGCCGGTGATGACGCTGACGTGGGAGGGGCCGATAAAGGCGTTCACCTTGGCAACGCCGTCGGCCATCACCGCATGAATGGCAGGGGGCACCAGCACATGGTTGATATGAAACAGCAGGTTCAGGGCCCCTTGCTCTTCAGCGGCAGCCAGCAAGGCGGCGGTCATGGGGGTGGAGGTCTCGAAACCGATGGCGAAGAAGACCACGGTTTTCTCAGGGTTCTCACGGGCGATACGCAGGGCATCGAGGGGGTCATAGACCGGGCGGATATCGCTCCCCTTGGCCCGTTGCTGGGCAAGCGTGCCCTTGGAGCCCGGCACCCGGATCATGTCTCCCAGGGTAACCAGAATGACGCTGGGCTGGCTAGCCAGCTCGATGGCCTGATCGATGCGCTCTTTGGGCATGATGCAGACCGGGCAGCCGGGACCGTGGACAAACTCGATGCTGGCCGGTAGCAGCTGGTGCAGGCCGTACTTCATGATGGTGTGGGTATGGCCGCCGCACACTTCCATCACCCGCAGCGGTTCGGGCAGATCGTTGGCCAGTTCGGTGATCTGGGCGGCGAGGGCGCGGATCACCTCGGGCTGGCGAAAGCCCTGAAAGAGATCATTGAGGGTCAGCATGGCAAAATATCCTGTTTGGGCATCAGGGCCACCATCTGGCGGAAGCTCTCGAGGCTGGCTTGCGCCTCCTCTTCGTCAATCTTGCTCATCACAAAACCGATATGGAGCAGCACATAGTCGCCCACCTGGAGGGGCTCCTCGAGCAGCATGCAGCTGACGCGCCGCTGCACCCCCAGGGTGTCGACGGTGACGCAGTTATCTTCGGGGTGCAGCTGCACCACCTGAGAGGGGATGGATAGACACATTGATTTCAGGACTCCGACAAGGTGGCACAGCCGGCTGTGGTTGGGCGGTGCGTGGCAATATGGTGGATGGCAAACCAGAGCTGACCGGCGGCGATGCCACCGTCATTGAGTGGCAGGGTTTCGCTGGTCAATACCTGCCGGCCGGCCGCTTCGAGAGCGGGTACCAGCTGGTCTATCAGCACCCGGTTTTGAAAGACGCCGCCCCCGAGTACCACCGGATAGCCGGGGAAGCGCTCGGCAAGGGCGATGACCAGAGCGCTGATGGCGCGGATAAAACCGGCGGCCAGGATGGCGGTGGAGGTGCCTTTTCTCTGCTCGCTGACAAGGGTATGGATCAGCTCGGCCCACTCGATCTGCAGTGGCCCTTCCGTTGATTGGCTGAGATCAAAGGCGAGGGGGAAGGGCGCTTCATCGGGGGTTAGCTGCAAGGCGGCTGCCTCCAGCAGGAGTCCGGCCTCGCCTTCGTAATCGGGGGTGTCGATCACCCCCAAGAGCGCCGCCACCGCATCGAACAGCCGACCGATGGAGCTGGTGTAGGGGGCGTTGCGACCGAGATGCCAGAGCTGGTGCAGATTGCTGATCCGCTCAGGGGTCAACGTGTTGATCAACGGAATATCGAGGGCGCTGATCTGCTCAGGACTGTGCGATTCAAACAGCAGCCCCAGCAGCTGGCGCATTGGCTCGCGAATGGCCGCCTCGCCGCCGATCAGCTTGAAGGGTTTGAGGTGGGCAACGCGCTCAAAGCCCTGAATGTCTGCGATCAGCAGCTCGCCACCCCAGAGGGTGCCGTCATCGCCAAGGCCGGTGCCATCAAAGGCAAAACCCAGCACAGGGCCCGTGATGTCGTGCTCGGCCATCACAGCCAGCAGGTGGGCGTGATGGTGCTGCACCTCGATATGGGTGGCGCTGTGCTCGCGGCAATAGCCCTTGGCCCACAGATGGCTGAGGTAGCCCGGGTGGCAGTCCGAGACCAGCAATTCGGGTTTGAGATCGTAAAGATCGCGAAAGGTGGCGAGAGTCTGCTCGAAGTGACCCTGCATCGGCAAACTGTGCAGATCGCCGATATAGGGGCTGTAAATGCGCTGGCGACCGAAAGCCAGCGCCAGCTGGTTCTTCTGCTGCGCCCCGACTGCCAATAGTGGCACCCTGACCGCCTCTCTCAGGCTGGGAGTGCAGGGGGCATAGCCCCGGGCGAGGCGCAAAGTCTGGCGCCGCCCGCCCGCCCACTGCACCAGACTGTCGTCGCATGGGTGCAGGATGGGGCGGTTGTGATCCAGGATGCCGTCAATCTCGCTGCCGAGTTCCCTGACCACCGCCTCGCACTCGATAAGGATCGGGCTGCCGCGACCATTGGCGCTGGTGGCCACCAGCGGCATGGCGCAGGCATCCAGCAGCAGCTGGTGCAGCGGGGTATAGGGGAGCATGACGCCGAGGTAGGGGATGCCGGGGGCGATCCCCTCGGCCAGCGGCGCGGCTGACTGTCGGGATTCTGAGAGCCGATCATCGTTTTTTCGCTTGCGCAGCAAGGTGATGGGTCTGGCCTGAGAGGCGAGCAGCTGCCACTCTTCTTCGCTGCCGGTGACATGCAATTTGGCCTCGGCAAGGGAGCCCATCATCACCGCCAGCGGCTTGCGCGCGCGCCGCTTGAGCGTTCGCAATCTGGCGACACTCTGTTCATTGCGGGCATCGCATATCAGGTGATAGCCCCCCATCCCCTTGAGCGCAATCAGCGCGCCCGCTTGCAGAGCGCGGGCGGCAGCCTGCAGGGCATCCCCACGCTCGGCCAGCGCATCGCCGAGGCCGCTGCGCCAGGTCAGATGCGGCCCACACTCGGGGCAGCTCACCGGCTGGGCGTGGTAGCGTCTGTCCAGCGGGTTTTCATAGGCTGCCGCGCAGCGCGGGCACATGGCAAAGTCCGCCATGGCGGTATGGGGGCGATCGTAGGGGAGGCGGCGGATGATGGTGTAGCGCGGGCCGCAGTGGGTGCAGTTGGTAAAGGGGTAGTGGTGGTGGCGATCCGCAGGGTTGGCCACATCGTTGGCGCACGCCTCGCACATTCCCTGATCCGGCGAGATGGCCACCGTAGCGGCGCTCTGCTGCTGGCTGGCTTTAATTCGAAACTGGCCATGAAATTGGCCATCAAAGTCGGGATCATGAGCGAGGGGCAGTTCCCGCTCGCTGAAATGATCGATGCGGCTAAGCGGCGGTGCCAGCTCCCGCAGTTCGCGGGCAAAGCTGGCCAGCTGCTCGGCGGAGCCCTCGGCGCCGATGGTGACGCCATTGGCATCGTTCAACACATAGCCGGCAAGGCCGTGGCGCAACGCCAGCCCATAGACGAAGGGGCGAAAGCCGACCCCCTGCACGATACCGTCGATATGAAATTCGCGGCGCAGTCGGGTGGCCACAGGATTGGAAGAGCCAGAGGGGGCTATGGTGGCGCTCATGCCGGCTCCATCTCATCTTGAGGGGCTGGCAAACGCAGTACCCGGCGCTCGTTCTCCTCGCGCCGTACCCAGCCATCCATCTCCATGCGCAGGCAGAACGGAATGGCGTATTTGCGTGACAAACCGGTGATCTCCTTGAGGGATGCCATGTCGATCAGATCTCCCACCTGCTGGCCCGCCAGCACGGCGGCGACCATCTGGTTGTACAGGGCGGCGTCGTAGTAGATGGGGCCATCGAGCTGCACCAGATACTTGAGTCGCGCCAGGTTGCGCAGCTGCTTTTGCAACGCGCCTTTTTGCAGCAAGCCCTGCTGCAGGGCTGCGGGCAGCTTGCGGGTGATAAAGGGATCCAGCTCCACGCCGCCGGGGCCCAGTTTACCGGGCTCGTACCCCTCCTTGCCTTGATCTCGCACCACCTTGAGCACCAGCTGTGCCTCTTCCCCCAAATCATCTTCCGACTCGCCGTTGCCCGGCTGCCACTTGTCATGGTGCAGGCGAACAAGCTGCTCGCTTTTGAGCTGCTGGAGCAGGGCCTGAATGACCGGCAGGGCGATGCCAAAGCGGGTCGCGAGCTCGGCGGCGCTGAGCGGTTCGCTGGCCAGCGTAGCGAGCAGGTGAGCGCGGCTTTGGGCCAGCCAGTGGTTGTCCAGCAGCCAGTCAGCGAGGGGGGTGACCTGTTCGGGCCGCTGGTGAAAGCGGCTGGCCAGCACATAGCCGTTGAGCCCCAGTTGCAGGGCGGCCGGGTTGTAGTGTTCCAGCAGATCCGGCAGCTCGCCCAGCAGGGCGTGCAGCGCCTTGCGTCTGGCGGGGTGGATGTCGCCGCACCAGACGATGCGGGCGCCGTGCAGCAGTTCGCTGCTGCCGTGGCGAATGATGGCGAGCGGCTGGCCGAAAAAGCAGGGGATGGGGCTGGTAAAGATCAACCGCGCCAGCCGGGTATCCTTGATGGGCACGAAACGGGCCCGGCCATGCCAGCTGCCGAGGGCGATTTCAACCTCGCGGTTGCGCTGTTCCCGGATGCTGCCGCCGACCTCATTTAGCCGCACGATAAGGTGGGTGGCCGCCTCGCACTGACCGGCAGTGCTGGTAAGGCAGTGACCGCGGGCCACCTCCTTGTGAGGCACTTTTTTCAGGCCCACCGCCACCCGGCAGACGGCGCCAATCTCGTCGACGCTCTGGTGATAGGCCTGCAGGGAGCGCACCTGCACCTCCCGATCGGCGGGGTAGAGGCGCAGCTTGTCCCCCACCTTGAGGCGGCCCTGTTGCAAGGTGCCGGTGAGCACTGTGCCGGTGCCATTGGCGGTAAAGACACGGTCTACATACAGTCGCGGGGCGCTCTGCTCGCGGGCAGCTTGTGAGGCTGGCAGATCGGCAAGTTGGCGCACGATGGCGGTGTGCAGGGCAGCCATATTGGCGCCGGTTTTGGCGCTGACGCTGACGATATCGGGCACCATGCTGCTCTCGTCCATCACCCGTTCCAGCAGGCTCTCTTCAAGCAGTAAAAGCTCGTCGGGGGAGACCAGATCACACTTGTTGATGCAGACCAAGAGGCGCGGCACCCCCATCGCCTTGAGCAGGCGCAGGTGATCGCCGGTCATCGGCATCCACCCCTCGTCGGCGGCGATGACCAGCAGCACCAGATCCAGACTCCAGAGCCCCGCCACCATATTGCGGATATAGCGCTCGTGGCCGGGCACGTCGATGACGCCTATGGTGTTGCCCTGACCGTCGTCGAAGTGGGCAAAGCCGAGATCCTGAGTCATGCCGATGGCCTGCTCATGGGCGCGGGCCGTGGTGATGCCGGTGAGGGCCTTGATCAACAGGGTTTTGCCGTGATCTACGTGGCCAGCAAGGCCGATAACGGTGCGATAGGAAGTCATGGGATCAGGGCTCCTCGGTCGCATTTGTTGCATTGAACGGGGCGGGGAGCAGCAACTCCCTGAGTTGGGCGATCAGCAGTTCCATCTCGGTCGGCAGCAGGGTGGCCATATTGAGCAGCACCTTCTGCTGGCGCACGGTGGCAATGACCGGCACCGGCAGTTCCCGCAGGGCATCGAGCAACTGCTGGGCCGGGCGCGGGTCGGTGCATTCGAGCGCAGGGGCCGGGTAGAACTCATCCGGCAAGGTGCCGCCGCCCACCACCAGCTGGGCGGGAACGGGCACAAAGCAGCCGGGCAGGGCGGCCATCAGCCGGGAGGCTCGCGCCTGCATGGCGGCCGGGTTGCTCAAGGTGCGCTGGGCGATGCCCTCGCCGATGGGGGATTTGTTGAGCTTGTGGATGAGCAGGCGTTCCAGCAGGGAGTAGACGATGCGGCTCGGGCGGAAGGTGCGCATCATGGGGTGTTTTTCCAGCCGCTTGATAAGGTCGCTACGGCCGCTGATGATGCCCGCTTGCGGGCCACCCAAGAGCTTGTCACCTGAGTAGCAGACCAGATCCGCCCCCGCCTTGATGTACTGGCGCACCGAGGTTTCGTCCGGCGCAAAATCTTCGCTGGTCAAGCCAGAGCCCTGATCCACCGCCAGCACCACCTGCTCGGGCAGGGCGCGGGCCACCTCGCCGATATCGGGGGATTCGGTAAAGCCGCGAATGGCGAAATTGGATCTGTGCACCATCAGCACCAGCGCGGTCTGATCGGTGATGGCATCGAGGTAATCTTTGGCAGTGGTGATATTGGTGGTGCCCACCTCCACCAGTTTGGCGCCGGAGAGGGCCAGAATGTCGGGGATGCGAAAGCCGCCGCCAATCTGGATCTGCTCGCCACGCGAGACGATCACCTCGCGCCCCTTGGCCACCTCCTGCAGCAGCAAAAAGAGCGAGGCGGCGTTGTTGTTGACCACCAGCGAATCCTCGGCCTGGGTGAGGCAACGGAGCAGGGGGGCGATCAGCCCCTTGCGCCCGCCGCGCTTGCCGGTGGCGAGATCCAGCTCCAGATTGTTGTAGCCGGTGTTGAGGTCACGCACCTCGTCCCACAGATCGGCACTTAACGGCGAACGCCCCAGATTGGTATGCACCAGGGTGCCGGTGGCGTTGATCACCCGGGTTTGACGCTGGCGCAACTGCTGTTGGCAGCGTTTGGCAATCAGCGCCTCGATCTGCTCGGGGGCGACGCCATGCAGGCGAAAATCTTCGCTCTGGCGCAGCTCGCTCAGGGTGTCGCGCACCGCCTGAGTCACCAGCGGGCGGCTCAGCGCCTCGATAAAACCGGCGAGAAAGGGTTGCTGCAGCAGCTGTTCCACTTGTGGCAAACGGCGTGTTTGTTGCTGGTTGGGCTGTTGCTGTGAATCTGGCAGAGAATCGTCGGCAGCCGTACCTGATGCGGGCTGGCGGTGGGGGATGGCTGGCGCGTGAGACGAGTTCGGCATGGGATTACCAGTGCAATGCGTGGGTTCGGGATGCGCACCGGTTTGCCGATAGAGAGGCCGAGCTGACGGGTTATGGCACTGCTGGCGATTTGCGGATGAGTGCAAACTGGGTGCATCAATGAGCGGGTATAAATTAATGCATTCATCAATACTGATAAATTAATTTTTGGCCAGCGAGATAACCTGAGTTCGGATTATATTGGCAAGCGGCAAGCACCTTTTTTAAGGTATTACTTCAAACATATTGAACAAACAATGGAAATAACATTCAGGCCGAAAAATTCAGCGAGAGAGTATTTGTTCAATAGATAAATTTGGCGGAAGAGGCAGGAATCGAACCTGCCAAAGCCTTCTCGGCTCACATCGGTTTTGAAGACCGAGGAGGCCACCAGACCCCATCAACTTCCGTAACGGTCGCCATTTTGTGGCAAATTTCTGTGACTGGCAACGCTTTTTTTGTCATAAAAAAGCGAGAGTTAGCGATTTTTTGAAAAAATCAAAGAACCTTGTTTTATATCAAGTTCAGCACAATTAGCCCGATGTTTTTAATTTAACATCGGGCCTCGATCACATTGCCTGAACCGTTGGTCAATAACGGTCGTTAACAACTCAATAAATAATCACCGGTTGGCGTTGGCAATATTCCACTGATCCAGTTTATCTATTAACAGACCGGTATCCCTGGCGGCATCAAGATGCTGATAAAGATAATCCATCGCCTCGCTCACCATCTCGGTCATCGGGAAGGAGAACGCCACGATGGCCGGTTGTACCCCGACAAAGATCACCTCGGGGACAAAGGTCTTGAGTTCGTCGATCAAAAAGTTGAGCGGCATGTTGTGGGTCGAGAAGATAAACATCTCGGCGATGGTCTCGGGGGGGATCACCTGCAGGGTGCCCGCCTTCTCGCCGATCTCGGCGGCATCCACCAGCACCACCCGCTCCGGTTGCAGCTCCCGCACCTTGTAGACCACATTTTCCGGCGCGATGCCGCCGTCGATATGGATCCAGCCGGGCAGGGGGGCGGCTTGCAGTTTGTCGGCAAGATAGGGGCCGGCACCGTCGTCCCCCATCATGGCATTGCCCACGGTCAACACGAGATTGCAGCCCATCAGCGGCTCCTTACCATCAGGTACATATGGGGGTCGTTAAAGAGGGCGGTGAGCTGATCCATAAAGGTGTTGGTCCAGCCCAGCTCCTGCTCATCGAGTAGATTGTCGGTTTTGCGCAGCCGGTCGAAGGCGCAGGCCAGCATATGGCAGTGCTCGCGATAGATGGTGATCTCGCCAAAGGTGAGAAACCCCTCCATCTTGCGGCGCGCTTCACTCTCTGCGGGCAGCTTGGCTACCCAGTCGCGATAACCGGTCAGCGAGCAGACCAGGTCTGCTCGCAGGCAATCGACAATGCCGAGGTGGTGGCCGATGGCGAGGCTGTAGTACATCACCTCCTTGGCCTCTTCCGGCACGTCGAACTGCTCGTCGACGAACTTGCGCGACAGGCGATAGAAGAAAACCTCGTCAGCCATGCACCGCCTCTCCCTTGCCGGCCGCCCGGTTGAGGCAGGCGTTTGCGAGGTTGTTGACGATCTCCGCCAGACGCGGATCGTCGTGCTGATCGAGGTAGCTCTGGATGCGCAGATCCACATCCTGCTGGGTCGCCCCTTCGAGCAGGGCCATGAATTCGTCGGCGATGATCCGCCCCTGACGGTAACCGGCCATGCGGCGCGCTTCGCGCTCGATCATTACCCGGATTTCGTTGGGGATGCCGGTGTGGCGCAGTTCGACCCGCTCACCCGGTTGCACCTCGTGGCTGGTGGCTTTGAGTTTTTGCTCAAGCAGACCGAGCGCCACGGCGAAGCCGTAGATGGTGGCTGCCGGAGTGGGGGGGCAGCCGGGGATATAGACATCCACCGGTACGATTTTGTCGGTGCCGCCCCAGACGCAGTAGAGGTCGTGGAAGATGCCGCCGTCACAGCCGCAGGCGCCGTAGGCGATGCAGATCTTGGGATCGGGTGCCGCCTCGTAGGCGCGCAGGGCCGGTACCCGCATCGCCCGGGTCACCGCGCCGGTAAAGAGCAGGATGTCGGCGTGGCGGGGGGAGGCAACCACCTTGATGCCGAAACGCTCGGCATCAAACAGCGGGGTGATGGTGGCGAAGATCTCGATCTCGCAGGCGTTGCAGCCGCCGCAATCGACCCGGTAGACATAGGCTGAACGGCGAATGTCCTTGAGCAGGGTCTTCTTGAGTTTGGTGATCTCGGGATCCTGTGCCAGCGGCACGGCACGGGTATGGGCATGGCCGACAACCGGTTCTATGCCTTTGATCTTGCTCATCACATCCACTCCTTTTGTGCGGCCATCGGTGTGGCTATCGGTGTGATCAGGGCCGAGTCAGGCTGGCTCAGCATGCTCTGTTTTCGTTTGCAATCGGGGCAGTGGTGCAGCCGCTCTGGCGGCGCTAGCGGCTTGGCATCGCGAGCCAGCGGCGTGCCCGCCTGCTTGAGGGTGTCCTCCACCAGCGCCACCAGCTTGCTCGGGGCAAAGTAGGTGCCGCACAGGGTGCAGGGGGCCAGCGCGAAGCGGGCCTCCTCATAGAGATCCGCCTTGTTGGTTACCGCCAGTTCGAACTCGGGGGAGAGGGCAATGGCGCGGGTCGGGCAGACCTCTTCGCAGCGGCCGCAGAAGATGCAGCGCGCCATGGAGATCTCCCAGCGCCGTTCGCCGGTCTCCATGTCCACTTCCATCACCAGCGCGTTGGCCGGGCAGGCCTTGGTGCAGGCGGCGCAGGCGATGCACTGATCCGCCTGATATTTCGGTTTGCCGCGAAAATCCCGGTTCACATCAATAGGAGCGAAGGGGTACTTGGCGGTCGGGGTGCCAGCCTTGAGGATGGTCTTGAACAGCTTGATCATGATGACCCCTTATTTCAGCGGAGAGTTTTTGCGATCGATGCCGTAGCGCTCGATCTCCTTGTAGGAGACCACGGTGGATTTGCCCTTCTTGGGGTCGACTAGGGTGACCCGGTCGGTACAGGAGTAGCAGGGATCCAGACTGCCGATGATGAGCGGCGCATCCGCCACGGTATTGCCGCGCAGCATGTAGCGCAGAGCGGGCCAGTTGGCGTAGGTGGCGGCGCGGCAGCGCCAGCGGAACAGCTTCTGGTTATCCCCGGTCATGCTCCAGTGGACGTTCTCGCCGCGGGGCGCTTCGGTAAAGCCCAGCGCAAACTTGCCCGGCTGGTAGGTGAACCCTTCGGTGAGCAGTGGCCCTTCCGGCAGGTGCTCAAGACCAAACTCAATCATGTCGAGGGAGTCGTAGAGCTCGTGGATCCGCACCAGCACCCGGGATTGCACGTCGCAACCCGCCTTGGTCTGGATCTCCATCGGCAACTCACGGTAACCGGCAAAGTCGTGGACCCGGCGCACGTCGCGCTTGAAGCCGCTCGCCCGCACCATAGGGCCGACGCAGCTGAAATCGCGGGCAATCTGCGGCTCGAGCTTGCCGATACCGATGAGGCGGGAAGAGATGTTGGCGGTATCCAGCAGCATGGCCACCAGGGGTTTGAGCTCATCACGGAGCTCCCGCACCAGCTGGGCACCCTTGATGCGATCCTCCTTGAAGATGTCGCGGCGTACCCCGCCAATCAGGTTGAGGCCGTAGGTCTTGCGGGCACCGGTGAGCAGCTCGGCCAGGGTCATGGATTTCTCTCGCACCCGGAAGAACTGCATAAAGCCGGTGTCGAAACCGGTGAAGTGGCTCGACAAGCCGATGTTGAGGATATGGCTGTGCAGGCGCTCCACCTCCAGCAGCACGGCGCGGATCATCTTGGCCCGCTCCGGTACCGGAATACCCATGGCGTTCTCTACCGAGGTGGTGTAGGCGACGCTGTGGGTAAAACCGCAGATGCCGCAGACCCGGTCGGTCAGGAAGGCCACTTCGTTGTAGCCCATGCGGGTTTCCGCCAGTTTTTCCATGCCGCGATGGACATAGAAGAGGCGGTAGTCGGCATCGATGATGTCTTCGCCATCGACGAACAGACGAAAGTGGCCCGGTTCATCGGAGGTGATGTGCAGCGGGCCGACCGGCACGATACGGTTGGCATCACTGCCGAGCTCATTGACGAAGGGGTAGGTCTCGGTGTCGGTGGTGGGCATCGGGCGCTGGCGATAATCCATGGCGTCCTTGCGCAGCGGGTGGATATCCTCCGGCCAGTCATCCGGCAGTACCAGACGGCGTTCGTCCGGCAGGCCGATGGCGCGCAGGCCGTACATGTCACGGATCTCCCGCTCGCCCCACACCGCCGCCGGAATGGTCGGGGTGATGGAGGGGTACTCCTGGGTATCGGCATCCACCAGCACCTTGACGGTGAGCCAGCACTTGGTGTCGCCCTCCATGGAGAAGACGTGGTAGACGGCGAAGTGGCCGTTGAGGCTGCGCTCGTCATTGGCAAAGGAGAGCGGAAGCCAGCCCCCCAGCTGATGGAAAATCAGACTGGCCGTCTCGACCAGGCTGGTGGGTTTGACGGTGATGGTGGCCTGATCGGCAGTTTGCCACTCCTCGTCGACGATGGCGTGGGGCAGTTGGGCTCGCACCTGCTGGATGTAGTCGCAGCCGATGCGATCCGAAATGGCGATGGTCATGCAGTTCTCACTTTAATGTTCGGGAATGAGCATTCGGAAAAGGTGAAATCGGAAAAAGTCGCTGTGCTGGCGGGCATGGCTCAGATCCCGACCAGATAGGCGAGCAGCGCCAGCAGGGCCAGCCCCAAGCCATAGCGGGTGAGCTTGTGGGTGCGCACGAACTGGGTACGGGCCATGGCGTTTTCGATGATGCCGGCCAGCAAAAAGGCCACCAGCAGCTTGCAGGCGAGGATCAGTGCTGCGCCGATGAGCGCAGGCAGACTCCAGTTGGCCGCCTTGCCGAAGGGCAGGAAAATCACCAGAAAGAGTTGCACCACTACCAGCTGCTTGAGGCCGATGGAGAGCTTGAGCAGGGCCAGGCCCGCCCCGGAGTACTCGGTGAGCGGCCCCTCCTGCAACTCCTGCTCGGCCTCGGCGCAGTCAAAGGGCAGCTTGCCCATCTCGACAAACACCGCGAAGGCGCAGGCGGCGCCCGCCAAGAGGGTAGCGATGGGCGCGGCCAGCGGCTGGGTCGCCACATAGCGGCTGATATTGCCCAGATCCGAGCTGCCCACCATCATCGCCATGATGAAGCAGGCGAGCACCAGAATGGGCTCCACCAGAATGCCGAGAGTCAGCTCGCGGCGGGCACCGATCCCTGCAAACATGCTGCCGCTGTCGAGACCCGCCAGCGAAAAGAAGAAGCGGAAGATGGCGAACAGATAGATGTCGGTGATGAGATCCCCGGCGATGGGGAAGGGGGATTCCTGGGTCAGGGTCGGCAGCGCCATTCCTACCAGCAACAGGGCGGCGATCAGCAGCGCAGGCATCAGGTTGAAGATGATGCCGGCAGGCTCGGGGGTCACCTCTTGGCGGCGCAGGAGCTTGGCGATATCACGGTAATCCTGCAGCAGGCCCGGCCCCTGACGGGAGTGCATCTTGGCTCGTAGCACCCGGTTGAAACCGGTGGCGAGCGGGGCCAGCGCCAGCATGGCGATGGCCTGGGTCAGGGCGAGGGCAACCATGCCCCAGCTCGGCATTTCAAGAACAGGCATATCAGACTCCTACAGCCATCAGGATAAAGAGCGCCAGTACTACACCGTGCAGCAGCCAGCCGGTCGTTCCGCTGGTATCGCTCACCCCGTGCAGGGCGCTGGCCAGATCGAGCTGCGGCTGCTTGCGATAGAGCGGCGCGCAGAGTTGGCGCAAGGTGTGGGTGACACCGCCGGAGGTGAGGCTCATGCGCTCCTCATAGGCGTAACCACAGGCCCACGGGGTGCCGGCGTGACGACGACCGAGCTTGGGCCCCTTGAAGATGGCCAGTACCAGCAACGGGATAAGGAACAGACCCAGCAAGGTGATGGCAATAACGGGCGGGGAGAGGATCGCCTGACTGCTATCCAGCGGCAGCAGGGTGGCGCCAGTGGCCACGTTCATTTGGCTGCTTACCAAGGCTTGGCCGTAGCTGGCGATATGGGGGGCAATCCAGGGGGCACCCAGACCCAGCACCAGACAGACCGCGGCCAGCAGCAGGGTGCCTGCCACCATAGCGCCCGGCACTTCGCGGGCGTGGCTCGCCTTCTCGCTGCGCGGTGCACCGCAGAAGCAGATGCCATACACCTTGACGAAGCACATCACCGCCATGGCGCCGGTTACTGCCAGCATCACTACCGCGAGCGGCGCGACGACGGAGGTGCCGAGTTTGGTCATGGACAGCAGCGCCTGATAGATAAACCACTCGCTGACAAAGCCGTTGAGCGGCGGCAGCGCCGAGATGGCCATGGCACCGATCAGGAACGCCAGCGCGGTCCAGGGCATCAGCTTGGCGAGGCCACCCATCTTGTCCATGTCGCGGGTGTGCAGGCGGAACATCACGGAGCCGGTGCCCATAAACAGCAGGCTCTTGAAGATGGCGTGGTTGAGCAGGTGATAAAGCGCGCCGAGCAGCCCCAGTTTCACCATGACGCCGGACATCAGCGCCGAGATATGGGACGGCGCAACGGGCTCGGCCACCGGCAGCCAGCCGTGCAGCGGTACGAAACCGGCACGCAGGCCAAAGCCGCAGAAGCTGAGCAGGAACACCAGGGATGCCAGGGCGCCCGTCAGATGGTGCTCGCGCAGCGCGGCGAACTCCAGCGAACCGCTGTCGCGGCAGAGCAGCCAGAAGGCGACCAGTACCAGCGCCATGCCGATATGGTTCATCACCAAGTAGAGACGGCTCTGTTTGGCTGCTTCCGGGTTGGTTTTGACCAGCCAGTAGGTAGTGAGGGTCACCAGCTCGTAGCAGAGCAGAAAGCCCAGTGCCTGACTCTTATACACAAGTGGCATCTTGAACGGAACCTTTCCCGTTTTCCAGGATCTGATCTTCCATGTGACTCCC
>NZ_JAPDCD010000049.1:0-28724 GCF_027705695.1 Aeromonas sp. QDB62
AAAGACAACAAGCCAGCCTTGAATCTTACATCCGAAGAGCAAGCCGTGATAATGCTGGCTTAAACCGATCTCAGGTTAGTTATATCAGAGCTTTATCAGCTCAATTTACAGCCATTCGAATGGTGCTATGGCCAACCAACTCAGGCTTCTGCCGCCTGCTGGCTACAGGGCAGTTCCATATTGACTACCCCCTCTTCCATTTGCACGTCGATCTTGAATCCCAGCCGTTTGGCGAGGTTGACCATGCCGCGATTGCTGGGCATGGTCATGCCGGATAGCTGACCAATCCCCTGCTCTTTGGCATAACGGATGATCTTCTCCATCATCAGTTTGCCGAGGCCCACCCCTTTCAAGTCCGATCGCACCAGAATGGCAAACTCGGCATCGCTCAGATCCGGGGTCGAGATAGCGCGTACCACGCCGAGGATCTGATCCTGCAGATCGCCATCCTGACCCACAGCAACGAATGCCATCTCCCGGTCGTAATCGATCTGGGTCATGCGAGCCAGCTCTTCATGACCCAGTTCGCCGACATCGGCGAAGAAGCGTTTGTACCTGTCTTCATCGGAGACTTGCAGTACGAACTGTTTATGAGCCGGTTCATCTTCCGGCCGGATCGGGCGTAGCAGGATATGGCGCTGATCCTTAAGCCAAGCGCCCTCCTCCAGTTCGGTAGGATAGGGGCGGATCGCCAGTCGATTGCTGGTCGGGATGGCGGGGTCAGCCAGCGTGAGGCTGGCATCCAGCACCACCATTTCGGCACCGCACGCTTGCAGCGGGTGCAGATCCAGCTCCTGGATCTCCGGAAAGGCGAGCAATAGCTCGGAGAGCTGGCAGAGCACCTGACCGAGGGCATCGATATCCAGTCGCTCCGGCGTGGCCTGTTCGCGGATCTTGCGGCTCTTGAGCGCGCCGATGATCTGGTAACGAGCTAGCGCCTGATTGAGCGGTGGCAAGGCTGCTACCATCTCCTGCGGTTCTGCGCCTGATTCCCCCAGCAGAATGACGGGGCCAAAGATGGCGTCTTGCTGGATACGTACTCTCAGCTCCAGGCCGCCGCTGCGGCGAGCCATCCGCTGCACCAGCAAGCCTTCGATGCGGGCGCCCGGATCGTGCTGTCTGACCCGATCCAGAATGGCATCTGCGGCCTGCGCCACTTCGGCCGAGGTGCGCAGGTTGAGTACCACGCCGTGAACGGCAGATTTGTGGAGGATGTCGGGGGAGCGCAGCTTCACCGCCACCGGATAGCCGATCTGCTCGGCGGTCAGGGTCGCCTCGATGGCGTCGGTGACGATCCAGGTTGGTAGGGTCGAGAGACCTGCGGCTTGTAAAATCGGGTGCACCAGATGGGTATCCAGTCTCAGTTGTTTGCGCTCCTGCGCCTGGCGGATCAGCTGCTGGCAGAGCTCGACATTGAGCTGGTTGCCATGGAGTGACGCCGGGGTCTCCATCAACTGCTTCTGGTTGCGACGGTATTCCACCATGTGCATGAAGGCAGCCATGGCGCTTTCCGGTGTGCGGTAGGTCGGGAAGCCCGCCTCGGTAAAGAGTTTGCGCCCTTCCTGCGCGGAGTATTCGCCTGCCCAATTGGTGAGGATATTGAAACGGCGAGCTCTGGGATGCTGTTTCAGATGGGCGATAAGATGGCTGGCCAGCGGCGCGCTCGGTGCCGTGAGTGAGGGGGCGTGGATGATCAGGATGGCGTCGATGCCATCTTCCTGCAACACGCTGTCCAGCGCCTCCTGATAAGTGGTAATGGTGGCATCGCTGCCAATGTCGAGCGGCGGGCGTGCCAGCTTGCCGCCCCGCTCCAGCAGCACATCCACCGCCATATTGGCCAGCCCGCGGCCGTTGGAGATGATGGCGAGCCGCTCCCCCTTGAGGGTCATGGAGTGGCTCAGGGTTTCGACCGCGGCGAACAGTTCGTGGGTATCCCGTACCCGCAACATACCGGCGCGGCGGATGGCGGCATCATAGACATTGTCGAGGCCGTGGACCGGATCGTGGCGCCCGCTTTTCAGCACCAGGATCGGCTTGTTGCGCGAGGCTGCCCGGGCCGCCGAGAGAAAGTGGCGGGCGTCGTGCAGCTTGTCCATGTAGATCAAGATGGCGCGGGTGACGCTGTCGCGGGAGAGCTGATCCAGCAGCTGGCCGAAGTCGATGTCGCAGTGATCGCCCAGGGAGATGAAGGCGGAGAAGCCCAGCTCATGCTGCTTGGCCCAATCCAGAATGGTGGTGCTGACGGCGGCGGATTGCGAGAGAAAAGCGACCTGTCCCGGTTTGGCGGCAATGGGAGAAAAGCTGGCGTTGATCCCTTGGCCGGGCAGCAGCATCCCCATGCTGTTGGGGCCGAGCAGGCGAATGCCATATTGCTGGCAGACCCGTTTCAGCTCCAGCCGCTCCTCGGGAGAAAAGTCGGCGGCCAGTATGATGGCGGCGCCCGTACCCTTTTGGCCGAGCGCCTCCAGCAACGGCAAGACCCGCTCCCGCCTGGTGCAGATGATGGCGAGATCCGGAGTCAGCGGCAGGCTGGCAATATCGGGATAGGCCAGCACGCCAGCGATGGCCTTGTTGCGCGGGGTGACCGGGAGGACGGGCCCTTTGAACTGGCCCGCCAGCAGGTGGCGCACGATCACATGACCCGCCTTGAGCGGGTCGGTCGAGGCGCCGATCACGGCGATTGAGTGGGGTTTGAACAGCCGATCCAGACCGCTTGCTTTCATGGGCACTCCCGACAAAAGGGGTAAGATACCAGTCTAATACGCCTTTGCTGCGGGTTCTGTGACCGGATCCAGATCACCGTTTGTTCAGGGCATTGGCGCGCAGATAAAAGCGCAGTTCGCCTTGTACTCGGCGAATGGCGCCCAGGTGACGTTCCTGCAGATAGATATCCTGCTCCCGGTCCAGTGCCGTGCTGGGCACGCCCATGCTCTGCAGATACTCGTCAAACAGGGTTGAACCCTTTATCTCTACCAGATGCTGTTTCATGGCTCTCCTCCCTGCGCCTTGGCGTTTGTTGATGAGCGCCCAGTCTGCGATGACCAGCCAAGTTTGCCTATTGTCACTTTTGACACGAGATTTGACTCGAGAGCGCTCACACATCTTTCAGAGAGAGCGCCGTTGAGGCGCTGGCTGGCGTTATAGTATGGCGAGGAGCACGAGGCACGGATGGTGCAAGGGATGATCAGAGTCTGGTGGTGGTGCATGGCACTGTGGACGGTTGGCGTATCGGCAACCGAGCAGCCTATCCGCGCCTGGAATCTGCTGCTGGATCACCCCAACCCCGCCGTCGTCCAGTTGCTGCGGCTCTCCCTCGATCTCACCGTGCCCGAATATGGCCCCTACCAGCTGGTACCCAGCCCGCAGATGGAGCAGGGGCGGGCGGTGAAAGAGTTGCGCAGCGGCGAGCTGGTTCAGGTCGGCGTCTTTGCCCCGGATGGCGAGCGAGAGCGGGAGTTGCTGGCAATCCACATTCCGCTGGCCAAGGGGCTGCTAGGCTGGCGGGTGTGCCTCATTCGGCAGGGCGAGGAGGGGCGATTTGCCGCGATCGGGTCGTTGGCAGACTGGCATCGCGCCGGGCTCTCCATCGGTCAGCACAGATCCTGGCCCGATACCCGGCTGCTCAAGGCCAACGGCCTCAAGGTGACGGTGGGCAACCTTTACGAAGCGCTCTTCAACATGTTGCGCAAGAAGCGCTTTGACTGCTTCCTGCGCTCGGTCATCGAGATCGAGGATGAACTCAGGCAACATCCGGATCTCGCCATCGAGCCCCGTCTGGTGTTTCGCTATCCGCTGGCGCTGCTCTTCTTTGTCTCGCCAAAATATCCGGAGCTGGCGAAGCGCATCGAGCTCGGCCTGCAGCGGGCAAGGCAGTCGGGTGCTTTTGACCGGGTCTTTGAAGAGGGATTTGGCAGCACCATTCGGCGGCTGAAACTGGATGAGCGGGTGCGCCTCGAGCTGCACAACCCCGACTTGCCGCTGCCCAGCCGCATCATGATGGCCAATCCGGCCCTTATCTATAATCCGGTGTCAGCGCAGTGAGCCCTGATTCTGCGCCGTATCCCAGAAGGCGCGGATCAACGGCTCCTCCAACCGCTTCTTGAGCACCCCGATCCCCACATCAAATGGCTTGAAAGCGGGTTTGAGATCGATGATCCGCACCTTGTCGCCGAGCGGGCTGTGGTCGATCACCGCAGCCGGTACCAACCCCACGCCACAACCGAGCGCCACCATGGCGACAATCCCCTCGTTGCCCGCCACTTCGGCGTAGATGTTGGGGGCTATTCCCTTGTTGCGAAACCACTGATCGCTGCGTTTGCGGGCCAAGCCCTGCTCGGAGAGGATGACCGGCAACTGCTCCCAATCAGGTTCTCCCTGACGGAACCACTGGTTCAGCTGCGGAGCATTGCGCGGCGCAATAAAGACCAGCGGCACCAGCTGCAGGCTGGCGAACTCCAGCTTGGCGGGCAGCGCATCGGGGCGGGCGGCGATGGCGAGATCGGCCTCATCGGCCAGGATCTTGTCTACCGCCAGCGCCGGGTCGCCGGTCTCCAGCTTGATCTCCAGCTGGGGGTAGCGGCGGCGAAAGCGCTCCAGCACCTCGGGCAGCAGAAAGTAGCTGGCGGTGACCGAGCAGAACACCCGCAACCGTCCCTGCAGCGGTTCGTCGCTGCGTTTGAGCTCCTGCTTGAGCTGACGCCACTCCTGCAACAGGCCGCCGCCAAACTCCCGCAGCTTCTCGCCAGCGGGGGTGAGCCGTACCGAACGGTTGTCCCGCTCGAACAGGATGCAGCCGGTCTCCTGCTCCAGTCGCTGGATGGCACGGCTCAGGGTGGATGGGCTGACAGCCATGGCATCGGCGCTCTTGCCGAAATGAAGGGAGTCGGCGAGGTGGAGAAACAGCTCGAGATTGCGAAGGTCCATTGATCACTTCCTGCTGCAGTCAGGGCATAAATTCATGCCGTACCGTCCGGTTCCTGTAACCATATCCCCGCACAATTCAGCGGCAATATTGTCGAAACGGGGGCGTGCATGGGGCGCAATTGCCAAGAATCATATTTCAATTATTGCAACGTACTGTTTCGAATATATCAGTTCAGGCAATGAGTGTCCCGCGCTATAGTGGTTCAGACAACGCCGCTACCCGGCATGGAATCAATCGAACGGAGCAATCACCATGGCTAACTATTTCAACACCTTGAACCTGCGTCAGCAGTTGGCCCAGCTGGGCAAGTGTCGTTTCATGCAGCGCGAAGAGTTCGCGGACGGCTGCAACGTGCTGAAGGGCAAAAAGGTGGTGATTGTGGGCTGTGGTGCCCAGGGTCTGAACCAGGGTCTGAACATGCGTGACTCCGGGCTGGATATCTCCTACGCCCTGCGCAAGGCCGCTATCACCGAGAAGCGCGCTTCCTGGCAGAAGGCTACTGATAACGGCTTCGCGGTCGGCACCTATGAAGAGCTGATCCCGACCGCCGATCTGGTGCTGAACCTGACTCCGGACAAACAGCACTCCGACGTAGTGAAAACCGTGATGCCGCTGATGAAGCAGGGTGCCGCGCTGGGCTACTCCCACGGCTTCAACGTGGTGGAAGAGGGTCAGCAGATCCGCGCCGACATCACAGTTGTGATGGTGGCGCCCAAGTGCCCGGGTACCGAAGTGCGCGAAGAGTACAAGCGTGGCTTTGGTGTACCGACCCTGATCGCCGTTCACCCGGAAAATGACCCTAAAGGCGAAGGCATGGCCATCGCCAAGGCGTGGGCCTCTGCCACCGGCGGCGACCGTGCCGGGGTGCTGGAATCCTCCTTTGTGGCGGAAGTGAAATCCGACCTGATGGGCGAGCAGACCATCCTCTGCGGCATGCTGCAGGCCGGTTCCCTGCTCTGCTACGACAAGCTGGTTGCCGAAGGGACAGACCCAGCCTATGCCGGCAAGCTGATCCAGTTCGGTTGGGAGACCATCACCGAAGCCCTGAAACAGGGCGGCATCAGCCTGATGATGGACAGACTCTCCAACCCGGCCAAGCTGCGCGCCTTCGAGCTCTCCGAGCAGCTCAAGACCCTGATGCGCCCGCTGTTCGAGAAGCATATGGACGACATCATCGCCGGTGAGTTCTCCCGTGGCATGATGGCCGACTGGGCCGAAGACGATGCCAAACTGTTCGGCTGGCGCGAAGAGACCGGCAAATCTGCCTTCGAAAACGCCCCGGCGTTCGCTGGCAAGATTGCCGAGCAGGAGTACTTCGACAATGGCGTGGTGATGGTGGCCATGGTCAAGGCGGGTGTCGAGCTGGCGTTCGAAACCATGGTGGCCTCCGGTATCTATGAAGAGTCTGCCTACTACGAATCCCTGCACGAGCTGCCGCTGATCGCCAACACCGTTGCCCGCAAGCGTCTGTACGAGATGAACGTGGTCATCTCCGATACCGCCGAGTACGGCAACTACCTGTTCGCCAACGCCGCCGTGCCTTTGCTGCGCGAGCACTTCATGCCGACCCTGAAAGCGGGCGATCTTGGTGCCAGCAAGGCGGAAGGGCAGAGCGTGGATAACCTGGCGCTGCTGGCGGCCAACGAAGCGACCCGTAACCACCCGATCGAGAAAATCGGCCAGGTACTGCGTGGTTATATGAAAGACATGAAACGCATCGCCGTTGGCGGTTAAGCCGGCATCGGGCTGGATGATGAAGGGGCGGGGATGACGATCCCCGTCGCCGGTCGGACTGGACACCCGACCGGCCAGCCAGAAAAACCAGCCTGACAGTCATAAAAAAGCCCCGCTCATCGAGCGGGGCTTTTGCATTCAGAAAGGCTGGATAAATCAGGCTTTCCACGCTTTCCAGGTGTTGATCAGACCGTTGGTGGAGCAGTCGTGGCTGGTGACAGCCTCGTTGTTGCCCAGCTCCGGCAGGATCTTGTTGGCCAGCTGTTTGCCCAGCTCCACGCCCCACTGGTCGAAGGAGAAGATGTTCCAGATTGCGCCCTGTACGAAGATCTTGTGCTCGTACATGGCGATCAGGGCACCCAGGGTTTTCGGGGTCAGGCTCTTGAACAGGATGGAGTTGGTCGGGCGGTTGCCTTCGAACACCTTGAACGGTACCAGATCCTTGACCTGCTCCAGGGTTTTGCCAGCAGCCAGGAACTCGGCTTCGACCTCTTCCTTGCTCTTGCCGAAGGCCAGTGCCTCGGTCTGGGCGAAGAAGTTGGCCAGCAGTTTCGGGTGGTGGTCACCGATCGGGTTGTGGCTGATGGCCGGTGCCAGGAAGTCACAGGGGATCAACTTGGTGCCCTGGTGGATCAGCTGGTAGAAGGCGTGCTGGCCGTTGGTGCCCGGCTCACCCCAGATGATGGGGCCAGTTTGGTAGTCAACCGGCTTGCCGTTGCGATCCACGTACTTGCCGTTGGACTCCATGTTGCCCTGCTGGAAGTAGGCAGGGAAGCGGTGCATGTACTGGTCGTACGGCAGGATGGCTTCGGACTCGGCACCGTAGAAGTTGTTGTACCACAGGCCAATCAGCGCCAGCAGCACCGGTACGTTCTGCTCATAGGAGGCAGTGGCGAAGTGCATGTCCATCTCGAAGGCGCCTTGCAGCAGGGCTTCGAAGTTCTCGAAACCGACGGACAGGGCGATGGGCATACCGATGGCAGACCAGGAGGAGTAGCGGCCGCCAACCCAGTCCCAGAACTCGAACATGTTGTTGGTGTCGATGCCGAACTCGGCCACAGCCTTGCCGTTGGTGGAGAGAGCTGCGAAGTGCTTGGCAACGTGGGCCTTGTCACCGGCGATGTTGATGAACCAGTCGCGGGCGGTCAGGGCGTTGGTCATGGTCTCCTGGGTGGTGAAGGTCTTGGAGGCCACCAGGAACAGGGTGGTTTCCGGATCGATCTTCTTCAGGGTTTCGGCGATGTGGGTGCCATCGACGTTGGAGACGAAGTGCATCTGCAGGTGGTTTTTGTAGGGACGCAGTGCCTCGGTGATCATCACCGGGCCGAGATCGGAACCACCGATACCGATGTTGACCACGTGCTGGATCGCTTTGCCGGTGTAGCCTTTCCACTCGCCGGAGATGATCTTCTCGCAGAAGCCCTTCATCTTGGCCAGTACGGCGTTCACTTCCGGCATCACGTTCTTGCCGTCGCACTCGATGGGACGGTCGGAGCGGTTGCGCAGGGCCACGTGCAGTACGGAGCGCCCTTCGGTCATGTTGATCTTGTCGCCATTGAACATGGCATCGATCGCGCTGCGAAGATCTGTCTCTTTGGCCAGTTCAACCAGCAACTTGAGGGTTTCTTCGGTGATCAGGTTCTTCGAGTAATCAACCAGGATGTCGCCGCCGAAGGTAAGGGAAAACTTGTCAAAGCGCTTCGGGTCCTGCGCGAACAGCTCCTTGAGTCGGGTCTCTTTGTTTGCTGCAAAGTGGGCTTCCAGTGCCTGCCAGGCCTGGGTTTGGGTTGGATTGATGTTTTTCATAGGATTCCTGAAATGCCAAGTTGTGTTTGAACCTTGCAGGCAAGGTCCCGCCAAACCTTATTATCCGAGCATTATAGCGAGCCGGCCGGGCGGCCCGTGTAACAGAGTTTTACCGATTGTCTTTTACCGCAATGGGGCAACCGTCGGGAGTATACAACCAGAACATCGGGATTATGAGTCACGAAAGCAAGGGGGATCTTGCGCTCGCTCATGATTGGGGCTGGCCCGAGGCCCTGAAATTGTTTTCATTCCGCCGGCCTGATTATGCAGCGGATGGCGCGCCAGAAATGACAATGCCAGCCTGAAGGCTGGCATTGTTGATTGCTGCTTTTACCGCGATCACGCCTGCGGTTTTTGCATGTGCATCACCATCTGCGGGAAGGGAATTTCGATCCCTTCGGCATCAAAGGTCAGTTTTACCTTCTCGTGGAAGTCGAACCAGACCCCCCAGTAGTCACCGGTCTTGACCCACGGGCGCACCACGATATTGACCGAGGAGTCGGCTAGCGCGGCAACGGCGATGGTAGCGGCCGGATCTTTCAGGATGCGCGGCTCTTCGTTTACCAGACGCTCGAGGATCTGTTTGGCCTTGCGCAGGTCAGAGCCGTAGCCGATGCCAAAGGTCATGTCGACGCGGCGGGTATCCATACGCGAGTAGTTGACGATGGTGCCGTTGAGGATGGCGGAGTTCGGGACTACCACCATCTTGTTGTCACCGGAGGTGAGGGTAGTGGTAAAGAGCTGAACGGACTGTACCACACCCGCAGTGCCTGCCACTTCGATAAACTCGCCCGCCTTGATGGGGCGGAAGATGATCAGCAGGAAGCCGGCAGCGAAGTTGGAGAGCGAGCCTTGCAACGCCAGACCGATGGCCAGACCGGCGGCACCGATAATGGCGACGAAGGAGGCGGTCTGCACGCCGACACGGCCCAGCGCGGCGATCACCACGAACACCAGAATGGCGTATTTGAGGATGCTGCCGACGAAGTGAGTGACTGTGGTGTCCAGCTTGCGGGCCTGCATCACCTTGACCACGCCACCGCTGATGAGGTTGGCGGCGATATAGCCGACCAGCAGGGTCAGCAGGGCGGCGGCGATATTGACGCCGTATTCGATCAGCAGTCCCTGATTATTGACCAGCCAGGTCTGCGCTTCGGTAATGATTTCGGGTTCCATAGGATGTCCTGTCAGGTTCTAAAAGGTTTATGGTGGATAAATCTAACACCGCAGCGCGACAGTACGGGTCGCATCTGGTACTTCTTTTCTGCCATAAAAACCTGACACAAAAAAGAAGGGAGGCCAAAGCCTCCCTTCTTCATGCTCGCTGAAAAGCGCTTCCGATCAGCTCTGCAGCAGCTGACTGCGGATAAATTGCCACTGATCTTCGAATCCGGCGGTCGGTTTGAGCTTGAACTCGGAGCGTACAAACTGACTGATGCGACCTTCGGTGTAGGCCAGCAGCAGATTGGCCAGCATGGTCTCGTCGAGCTGGAAGCCCTGACCCTCGCGCAGCCGCTTCTCGCGCAGCACCTGCTTGATCTGGGTCTCCAGCTTGTCGAACAGGATACTGATGCGATCCCGCAGCCGATCGTGCTCACCCAGCAGGGCGTCGCCGTTGAGGATGCGGGTGATGCCGGGATTGCGCTCGGCAAACACCAGCAGCAGCTGAAGGATGTGGTGGCAGCGCGCCATGGTGTCCTTCTCTTCCGCCATGATCAGATTGACCCGTGACAGCAGGGAATCCTCGATAAAGTCGATCAGCCCCTCGAACATCCGCGCCTTGCTGGGAAAATGTCGATAGAGGGCTGCTTCAGAGACGCCGACCTCGGCCGCCAGACGGGCCGTGGTGATGCGCTGACCCGGACTGGTTTCCAGCATATGGGCGAGCGCTTGCAGGATCTGATCGCGCCGACTCTGTTTCTGATTACTGCTTGCCATGGATTCCCCTAAAAAAACAATGGCTTGATTCTATTATTAAGCACCGCCCATCGGGCTGGTGTGGTCTGTTATTGGCGACCAGAAGAACCAAAACCGCCTTCACCCCGTTCGCTCTGATTGAACTCATCGACCAGTTGGAAGCTGGCCTGAACCACCGGCATGATCACCAGCTGGGCGATGCGCTCGCCGGGTTGCATGGTGAACTCATCTTTGCCGCGGTTCCAGACCGAGACCATCAGCTGACCCTGGTAATCGGAATCGATCAGACCGACCAGGTTGCCCAGCACGATGCCGTGCTTATGGCCGAGGCCGGAGCGGGGCAGGATGGTGGCACACAGAGCCGGATCCTGGATGTGAATGGCCAGACCGGTCGGCACCAGGGTGGTATCACCCGGGGCCAGGGTGATTGGCGCATCCAGCAGTGCGCGCAGATCCATACCGGCAGAGCCCGGTGTGGCGTAGGCGGGCAGCGGGTACTCGGTACCGATACGGGCATCCAGAATCTTCAGTTCAATTTGTGTTGTCATGAATCGCTTATTCAGTTGGATCTTGTGTTGGCACCCCTCTTGGCAAGGCGGGGCGCCGTGAGTCTTGCGTTGTCGGGACGCTCAGCGTCGGTAGTGGCGCGCAATCAGGGCGATCAGGTGACGGGCCAGCGTCAGCTTGTCGGCCAGCGGCAGCGGGGCCTGACCCCCTTGCCAGAACACGGTCAGGGCGTTGTCATCGGCGTTGAAGCCCTGCTCCTCGCGGGACACATCGTTGGCGGCGATCATGTCCAGCCGCTTACGCTGCAACTTGTCGAGGGCGTATTGTTCCACATCCACGGTTTCGGCGGCAAATCCGACGGTGAAGGGTTTGTCTGATAACGCCCCTACGGCCGCGATGATGTCGGGATTCTTCACCAGCTTCACCACCATCTGGTCGTTATCGCCGGTCTTCTTGATCTTCTGGCTGGCCACCTGCTCGGGGCGATAGTCGGCTACCGCCGCGCAACCGATGAAGAGGTCGCACTCGCCGACCCGGCTCATCACCGCCTGATGCATCTGCTCGGCGCTCTCCACATCGACACGGGTCACGCCAGCAGGTGTAGCCAGCGTCACCGGCCCGCTGACCAGCGTCACTTCGGCGCCCGCTTCACGGGCGGCGCGGGCGATGGCGTAGCCCATCTTGCCGGAGCTGTGGTTGCTGATGTAGCGGACCGGATCCAGCGCCTCGCGGGTTGGCCCTGCGGTCAGCAGCAGCTTGACGCCCGCCAGCAAGGGCTCGGCGGCCAGTTGCTGACAGCAGCGATCCACCAGTTCGAGGGGATCCAGCATCCGGCCCGGGCCCACATCGCCACAGGCCTGGCTGCCTGCATCCGGTCCCCACAGCAGAATGCCGCGGCTGGCCAGGGTCTTGAGGTTGGCCTGGGTCGCAGCGTTGAGATACATCTGCTGGTTCATGGCAGGCGCCAGCGCGATGGGTGCCGGAGTGGCCAGACAGAGGGTGGTCAGCAGTTCGTCGGCCATGCCTGCAGCCATCCGCGCCATCAGGTTGGCGCTGGCGGGGGCGATCAGCACCAGATCGGCCCACTTGGCCAGCTCGATATGGCCCATGCCCGCTTCGGCAGAGGGATCCAGCAGGCTGTAGGCCACCGGATGACCGGAGACCGCCTGCAGGGTCAGCGGGGTGATGAACTCCTTGGCGGAGCGGGTCATCACCACCCGCACTTCGGCGCCCTGATCTTTCAGACGGCGTACCAGCTCGGCACTCTTGTAGGCGGCGATCCCGCCGCTGACACCCAACAGGATGCGTTTATCGGCCAATCTCATCTGCTGTTTCTCTATCCGGCTCATTCTGACTGGTCGGCTAAGATACCACAGGCAATGGATGACGACAGGGGTTGGCATCAAGGGGTGTGGTCGGGCGCGCGCAATTTTTTGCTATGTTTTTTCTCAACAGGGATGAGGGAGAGACAAATGAGCATCAAAGAGTGGCCAGAAGATGAACGACCGAGAGAGAAGTTGTTGCGTCAGGGGCCCGCTGCGCTCTCCGATGCCGAGCTGCTCGCCATTTTTCTGCGCACTGGCGTCAATGGCCTGAGTGCGGTGGATCTCTCACGCAACTTGTTGAATCAATTCGGCTCTTTGCGCAGCTTGCTGGGGGCGGATCAACAGGCATTTTGCGAGGCGCACGGCCTTGGCCCGGCCAAATATGCCCAGTTGCAAGCGGTGCTGGAGATGGCCAGACGCCACCTGGCCGAGCAGTTGCAACGGGGCGATGCGCTCACCTCGCCCCAGCTGACCCGGGACTATCTGCAGGCCCAACTGCGGGATCGGCCGAGGGAAGTGTTTGCCCTGCTGTTGCTCGATAATCAGCACAGAGTCATTCAATTTGTTGAGCTTTTTTTCGGCACCATCGATTCGGCGAGCGTCTGGCCAAGAGAAATCGTGCAGATCGCGCTCAAACATAATGCAGCCGCGGTGATTCTGGCGCATAATCACCCGTCCGGCGTCGCCGAGCCCAGTAGGGCCGACCGCCAGATCACGGATCGGATCACGGCCGCCTTGGCCCTGATCGATATCAGAGTGCTGGATCACTTGGTGATCGGTGACGGCATCACGGTTTCTTTTGCCGAGCGCGGTTGGTTATGACTGTGCTCTGGCACCGTATTAGTTGATCTTTGATCACGGATGCTGTATAAAATGCCGCCTTCTGTTTGCCCCGCAATCGAAGGCCAGCGGGGCAGATATTTGCTCGAGCAATGAAGTAAGATTTGGAGAGACTGACATGTCTAGAGTATGCCAAGTAACCGGCAAGCGCCCGGCAGTTGGTAACAACCGTTCGCACGCTAACAACGCCACCAAGCGTCGTTTCCTGCCGAACCTGCACACTCACCGTTTCTGGGTTGAGAGTGAAAAACGCTTCGTAAGCCTGCGCGTATCCGCAAAAGGCATGCGTATCATCGACAAGCGTGGCGTTGAAGTGGTTCTGGCTGAACTGCGCGCCAGCGGTGTTAAGGTATAAGGAATTAGATCATGGCTAAAGGTATTCGCGAGAAAATTCGCCTGAACTCCAGCGCCGGTACTGGTCACTTCTATACCACTACCAAAAACAAGCGCACCATGCCCGAAAAAATGGAGATCAAAAAGTTTGATCCCGTTGTTCGTCAGCATGTGATCTACAAGGAAGGCAAAATCAAGTAATTACTTGATGCTGCATTCCCAAAAACCCGGCTTCGTGCCGGGTTTTTTTATGCGCCGAATTCAGTACACTGCCGGTTCAAAGGGAGGCTTGCCATGTTCAAATTGAGCCGCAAAGGCTGGAATAACGTGATCATCGTGGTGGTGCTGATCGTGATCACCCTGTTGCATCGTATGGAGACTGCCCAGCAGGAGAACAGCGCCAAGCGGGCTCGCCCCTTGCTGCCTGATGCAGCAGTGGTGCTCACCTGGCAGGGGCCGAGCTGGCAGATTGAGCGGATCGGTCAGGGCTGGCGCAGCTTGCCGGATCTGGGGCTCGACACGGCGCAGCTGGATGCCCGTCTGGCGCGCTGGCAGGGCTGGTTGCTGCCCCCCGGCGAGGCGGTGCGCGGCACCCCGGTGGCCATCAAGGTGTGGATTGCCGGCCAGAGCGATCCGGTCGAGATCGGCCTCTATCAGAACAGCGGCCAATATGGAGCCCAGCTGCCCTCCGGTCTCTGGCTCGCCCTCACTGCTGAGCAGTATCGCGATCTGCTGCGACCAGCCCCCTGAGTTCCTTTTCCTTGCGAGGTGCCCATGCCTGAATTGCCAGAAGTTGAAGTCAGCCGTCAGGGGATCTCCCCCTGGCTCACCGGCATCAAGGTGACGCGCGTGGTGGTACGGGATGGCCGCCTGCGCTGGCCGATCCCCGGTGAGATTCAGGAGCTGGTGGACCTCACCATCCATCGGGTGCGTCGCCGTGCCAAATACCTGCTGCTGGAGACCGATTTCGGCACCGCCATCCTCCATCTGGGGATGTCCGGTAGCCTGCGGGTGTTGGATATCGGCACGCCAGCCGAGAAGCACGACCACGTTGATATCGAGCTGGAGAATGGCAAGCTGCTGCGGCTCAACGATCCGCGCCGCTTTGGTGCCCTGCTGTGGACCCGTGAACCGGCCGAAGCCCACGAGCTGCTCGCCAAGCTGGGGCCCGAGCCGCTCACCGATACCTTCAATGCCGATTACCTGCGCGATCGCGCCAAGGGGCGCAGCACCGCCATCAAGCAGTTCCTGATGGACAATCAGGTGGTGGTCGGGGTGGGCAACATCTACGCCAACGAGGCGCTCTATGCCGCCGGCATTCACCCCAAGCGGGCGGCGGGCAACATCAGCGCTGAACGGCTGGGTACTCTGGTGGTCGAGATAAAACGGGTACTGGCCGAGGCGATTCGTCAGGGCGGCACCACCCTCAAGGATTTCACCAGTGCCGATGGCAAGCCGGGCTATTTCGTGCAGCAGTTGCAGGTCTATGGCCGTGGCGGTCAGCCCTGTTTCCACTGTCACACCCTGCTGAGCGAGATCAGAATGGGGCAGCGAACCACGGTTTTTTGCAGCCATTGCCAGCGCTGAGCGTACTTTTTGCCCCGATCCGGGGGAAGTTGTAACAGCGTATTGCCACGCTGTTGAAGATTTGCACAGCGGTCACTAGTATCTCGTCCGTTCAGGCGGTTTGAGAACTAAAAATGACTGTTAAATCAATAAACTGGGAGTATTTGTCCCGGCAGGAGCGCTATTGCGCCAAAAAAATGGCCCGCTTCCTCTATCCGGAGGGGTGTGAGCGCAAGACCTTCAACCGTGGCAAGTTCGTGCTGCGCAGCCTGCTCTATCGCAAGTCGCTGAGCCGGGTCTTCAGCCTGTTTCAGTGCGACTCGCTCAAGGCGCTGCCAGCTGTCTATCCCGAGCTGCTCGACAAGCCGATGCGCCCCTATCGCTTCGCCTGTGCCAGCGCCCGTCAACGGGCCGAGATGCTGGAAAATCACTACCGGTTGCTGCTCGAGTGCTACCCGCAACTGATCGACCCGCTCTATCTGGGCGAGGGGATCGTGCTGGGGCACTATCCCCAGAGCGGCTGCCGCATTCTGCTGCGCCACGATGGCACCTTCCGCCGCGAGGCCGAGCTGGCGCTCTCCATCGTCAATGCCGAAGGGCAGCGCCTTTACAGTTGTGCCTTCTCGCTGGCGGGCAGTGAACAGCGCTTGATGCTGATGATCGGCTCCATGCAAGGGCCGGAGCCAGCGGTCGACAATGCCCAGGCGCGGGTGCGCGAGCTGACCAAAGAGGGGCACGGCCTGCGGCCCAAATCCCTGCTGGTGCAACTGGTGCTGCAACTGGCGCAGACCATGGGGGCGACAGAGGTACTGGCGGTGCGCAAGCGGGCCCACGTGTTTCAGGCCAAGCGCTACAGCAGCAAGCAGAAAGCCAATTTGCAGGCCGATTATGACGAGCTGTGGCAGGAGTTCGACGCCCGGGATGTGGACGCCAACTTCGTCGCCCTGCAAGCCCAGCCGCGCAAGCCGCTGGAGGAGATCGCCTCCAAGAAACGGGCCATGTACCGGCGCCGCTACGAGTGGTTCGATCTGCTGGTGCAGGGGATGAGCGAGCAGTTTGTCCGTCAGTAACCGGCAAGCAAGCTTACGTCTCCATAACGAGGCAGATGCAACAAGGGCTACCCGCGGGTAGCCCTTGTTCGTTGTTGCCGTCGGGAATGGCGAGTGTAGAAGGGGATCACCCTTTCTGTTTGGCGGCGATGGCTTGGGCCACCACGGGGTCGACAAACTGGCGGATATCGCCACCGTGCAGCGCCACCTCTTTCACCAAAGTGGAGGATATAAAGGAGTTCTCCTCCGCCGGGGTGAGGAAGACGCTCTCCAGCTCCGGCATCAGGCGGCGGTTCATGTTGGCCAGCTGGAACTCGTACTCGAAGTCGGAGACGGCGCGCAGGCCGCGGATCAGCACGTTGGCCTGATGCTCTTTGGCGAAATCGACCAGCAGGCCGGAGAAGCCCACCACCTTGACGTTGGGCAGCTGGCTGGTCACTTGCTGGACAAGCTGGACACGTTCTGCCAGATCGAACAGCGGGCGCTTGCTCGGGCTGTTGGCGACCCCGACCACCACCTCGTCAAACAGCTTGGCGGCGCGGCCGATCAGATCGGCGTGGCCATTGGTAACGGGATCAAAAGTCCCGGGATAAATTACCCTGGTAGTCATCTTTGCGGTCCTGCAACCTGGAAATTTGGTCGCATTATAAGGTCGTCGCTTGAGAATAGCAGTGCATCAGGCAAGAATACGCCATCGCGCATCAAGCCTCCTTGCATTGGTGACAGGGAGCAAAGGGATTTTTTATGAAACGTATTCTGGTCGTTCGCAATGACAAGATTGGTGACTTCATGCTGGCGTGGCCGAGTTTCGCCATGCTCAAAGGCTCCATGGAGTGTCATGTGACTGCCCTGGTTCCGGCCTACACGGCGCCGCTGGCCCGGCTCTGTCCCTGGATTGACGAGGTGATCATCGATCCGGGCGTGCGGGCCGACAAGGAGCAACAGCGAGCGCTGCTGGCGCGGATCAAGGCGGCGGCGTTCGACGCGTCAATCTGCCTCTTCTCCAACTCCCGCAACGCCATGCTGGTGTGGAAGGCACACATCCCTTACCGGCTGGCCCCGGCGACCAAGCTGGCGCAGGTGCTCTACAACCAGCGATTGGTGCAGCGCCGCTCCCGCTCCCAGAAGCCGGAGTCCGAGTACAACCTGGAGCTGATCCGCCGCTTCCTGACCGATCAGCAGGTGGCCGTGGTGGAGCCCAAGACCCCCTTCCTGCAGTTCGATGACGAGACCCTGCGGCAGGTACGTGAGCAGCTGGCGCTCAAGCTCAAGCTCGATGCCAGTCGCCCCTGGCTGATGGTGCATGCCGGTAGCGGTGGTTCGGCCAACAACCTCTCCATCGAGCAGTATGCCCGCATCATCATCAAGCTCAATCAGGCCTGCCCCGAGCTGCAGTGTGTGCTGACCGCAGGCCCGGGCGAGGAGAAGATGGCGGAACAGCTGGCGGCCGAGCTGCTGGCCCACGGCGGTAACGGCTGGATCTACCGCTCCAGCGACGGTCTGCCGATGTTCTGTCAGGTGCTGGCCAACGCCGCCCTGTTTGTGGCAGGCAGTACCGGGCCGCTCCATATCGCCGGTGCGCTCGATGTGCCGACCATCGGCTTCTTCCCGATGCGTCGCTCCGCCACCCCGCTACGCTGGAAGCCCCTCAACAGCGAAGGGCGTCACCTCGCCTTCAGCCCGCCCGAGGATAGCGACCATCCTGAGGATATGAGCCAGCTCGATCCCAAGACCATGGTGCCGGTGATGGCCCGCTGGGCGGCGCCGTTCTGGCGCAAGTAAGGTATGCAGCAATGCAAACAGGGCCCCGCGGGGCCCTGTTTCGTATGACGGTTATTCCGGTTGCTGCGGTTGCTGGCGCACCCAGAGATCGGCGTACTTGACGAAGGTGGAGTGGGCGGAGAGGATCGCCAAGAGCAGCCCCTGCTTGCCATCGAGGAAGCCCGCTTTGAGCAGGTACATCTTGAGGAAGCAGCCGACGGCGTGGAGCAGCCCCTGACTGAGGGAGCCCTTCTTGCCGCGAGCGGTGCGCTGATCGGCCCAGGCGCGGGCATAACCGGCGGATTTGACCAGATAGTGCTCCAGATCCCGATAGGTGAAGTGGAGCAGGTCGCCATGAATATTGACGATCTTCATGTTGGCCCGCACTTCTACCTTTTCGTGCACCAGCGCCTCGTTGTAGCTGGTGAGTGCCTTGGGATAGAGACGCAGCACCCGATCCGGATACCAGCCGCTGTGGCGGATAAAGCGGCCAAACACCCAGGAGAGGCGCGGGATCGAGTAGATGGTGTCGCTGGCCGGATTGGCCATCACGTTGGCGATGGCGGTTTTCAGCTCGGGGGTGAGCCGCTCGTCGGCATCCAGCCACAGCACCCAGTCGGACTGCACATGGGACTGGGCCAGCCGGCGCTGTTTGCCAAAGCCGGGCCACTTGGCGTTGACGAAGAAACGGGCCCCAAATTCGGCGGCGATGGCCGGGGTCTCGTCCTGACTGCCCGAGTCCAGAATGACGATCTCGTCCACCAGTCCGTCGAGGGAGGCGAGGCACTTGCGCAGGTTGTCGGCTTCATTCTTGACGATCAGAACGGCAGCCAGAGTCGGTTTTTTCACGAAATGGGGCTCACGGTTATTGCCCGGCTGGCGGGTCGAATGCGTATTGATGGGCCATTCTAACGGAAAAACGGGTCAAAGAGAGAGCCGCCATTGCCCGTTTCTATCAGCTGCTTGCTTGTCTCGTCTCGTCCGGTTGGAAGCGGGGCACCGCTGGAAAAATGGGGTGACGGCAGCGTTTGGCAAGGATCTTCTGTTATTTATCCAGTCATTCTTGGGGCATAATCTCGCCCAGTGATGATTAACCGCCGGGCCAGTCCCGAGAGAAGACGCGTGATGAAAATATTGGTGATCGGCCCCTCCTGGGTCGGCGATATGGTGATGTCCCAGAGCCTCTACAAGGCGATCAAGGCCAATCATCCGGAGTGCGAACTGCACGTGATGGCTCCCGCCTGGTGCTGCGCCCTGCTGGAGCGGATGCCGGAGGTGGACAAGGCGATCACCATGCCCCTTGGCCACGGTGACTTCAAGCTGGTGGCGCGCCGCCGCCTCGGCAAGCAGCTGGCGGCCGAGCAGTACGATCAGGCTATCGTCCAGCCCAACTCCATGAAGTCGGCGCTGATCCCCTGGTTTGCCCGCATTCCGGTGCGTACCGGCTGGAAGGGCGAGAGCCGTTACGGCCTGCTCAACGACCTGCGCAGCAACAAGTCCGCCTTCCCGCTGATGGTGGAGGGCTATCTGGCGCTCGCCTATCCCAAGGAGCAGATGAAGAGCCGGGCCGATATCCCGACCATTCCGCATCCGGCGCTCCACGTCGATCTGATCAACCAGAGCAAGGCGCTGGAGCGGCTGGGGCTGGATCGCGCCCGCCCGGTGCTGGTGCTCTGCCCCGGCGCCGAGTTCGGCCCGGCCAAGCGCTGGCCTGAAGGGCACTACGCTGTGGTGGCCCAACAGCATCTGGACGAGGGGTGGCAGGTGTGGATCTTCGGCTCCAACAAGGATGTGCCGGTCGGCAACACCATCCGGGATCGGGTCAATCTGCTGACACGCCCCAACTGCCATGTGCTGGCGGGCAAGACCAGCCTGCACGAGGCGATCGATCTGATGGCGCTGGCCAGCCGGGTTATATCCAACGACTCCGGCCTGATGCACATTGCCGCCGCCCTCAATCGGCCGCTGGTGGGCGTCTATGGCTCCACCTCGCCGCTCTATACCCCGCCGCTGGCGGATCGGGTCGAGATTGTCCACACCGACATCGAGTGCCGCCCCTGCTTCAAGCGCACCTGCAAGTTCGGTCATCTCAAGTGCCTGATCGATCTGCCGCCGGAGCAGGTGGTCGATGCCTGCAAGAAGCTGGAGCAGAGCCAGTAAGATGCCCTACCGTCTGCTCTACAACCTGCTGATCCATCTGGGATTGCCGTTGGCACTGCTGGCCCTCTACAAGCCGAAGAAGGGCAAGCCCGGCTTTGGCGAGCGCTGGGCCGAGCATCTCGGACGACTGCCCGCCACCGGACAGGATGCGCCGTTGTGGATCCATGCGGTGAGTGTGGGGGAGACGCTGGCCATCACGCCGCTTATTCGTGCCCTGAAAGCAGAGCGGCCCGACCTGCCGATCCTGCTCACCACCACCACCCGCACCGGCGCCGAGCAGGCCGCCAAGCTGGGTGATCTGGTGGTGCATCGCTACGCGCCGCTCGACTATCCCTGGGCTGTCGCGGCCTTTCTCGATACCTTCAAGCCGCGCGCGCTCTGGGTGATGGAGACCGAGCTGTGGCCAAACTGGCTGGCCGCCTGCGAGGCGCGTCACCTGCCGGTGACCATTATCAACGCCCGCCTCTCCGAGCGATCCTGCCAGCGTTACGCCCGCTTCCACGGTGCCTTCGACGCGCTGAGCCGGCCGCTGACCCATCTGCTCTGCCAGCATCAGGATGATGCCGACCGCTTCGCCCGTCTCGGCATCGATCGTTCGCGGCTGGCGGTGACCGGCTCCATCAAGTTCGACATCCAGTTTGGTGACGAGGTGCAGGCCAAGGGGCGTGCCTTGCGTCAGCAGTTGGGCGCCGGGCGGCCGGTCTGGATCGCCGCCAGCACCCATCAGGGTGAGGACGAGCAGGTGCTGGCCGCCTTCGATCTGCTGCTCAAACGTCATCCCGCAGCGCTGCTCATTCTGGTGCCGCGCCACCCCGAGCGGTTCGACCGGGTGGCCGAGCTGTGTGCCCCTTATGGCTGTGTGCGGCGCACTGATGGTGCTGCGGTGAGTGCCGAGGATAAGGTCTATCTCGGCGATACCATGGGCGAGCTGCCGCTGATGCTGGCGGCGGCCGATGTGGCTTTCGTTGGCGGCAGTCTGGTGAAGATCGGCGGTCACAACCTGCTGGAACCGGCGGCGCTCGGCAAGCCCTGCCTGACCGGCCCCGCCTACTTCAACTTCAGCGACATCACCCGCCAGCTGGTGGCTCAGGGGGGCGCCGCCATCGTGGCCGACGCCGCCGAGCTGGGCGAGCGGGTGAGCCAGCTGTTTGCTGACGGGAGCGCCCGCCGCGAGATGGGCGAGCAGGCCCGCGCCGTGGTGCTGCGCAATCAGGGGGCGTTGGCCCGCACCCTCTCTCACTGCCTGGCAGCGCTGGAGAACGACTGAGTTTCAGCCTTTCATACAGCCCGCCATCCATCATCGATGGCCGACCATAAAAAAACGGAGCGCGATGCGCTCCGTTTTGTTGTTGGCGGTTGCCGGGATTAGCGAACGATCAGCCCCAGCAGGATGCCCAGCACGCCGAAGTCGGAGTCGCTGAAGGTGGTGTTGGCAAAGCCGAGGTCGCCCAGTACCGGCAGTAGGAACACCGGCAAAATGGTGAGCAGCAGCAGGCCGTTGGCGAAGGAGCCCAGAATGGCACCACGACGGCCACCGGTGGCGTTACCGAATACCCCGGCAGCGGCGCCGACGAAGAAGTGCGGTACCACGCCCGGGATGATGACGGTCAGCCCCATCACGTAGAGCAGTGCCATCCCCACCAGACCGGCGGCAAAGCTCGACAGGAAGCCGATCAGCACAGCGTTGGGGGCGTAGGGGAAGACGATGGGGCAGTCGAGCGCCGGTTTGGCGTTCGGCACCAGCTTGTCGGAGATCCCCTTGAAGGCCGGTACGATCTCGGCGATGACCATCCGCACACCCTGCAGGATGACGTAGACGCCTGCCGCGAAGGTGATGGACTGCATCAGGGAGAACATGAACCAGTGCTTGCCCTTGGCGACGCTGGTGACAAACTCGGGGCCAGCGAAGGCGGCAGTCACCAGGAAGATGATGCCCATGGTGAAGGAGATGGCCACCGGCGTGTCGCGCAGGAACAGCAGGCTCTTGGGCACCTGCACATCTTCACAGCTGTGGGCCTTGTTGCCGAACTTGGCGCCGATCAGGGCGGAGAGCACGTAGGAGCAGGTGGAGAAGTGGCCCAGCGCCACGTCATCGGAACCGGTGATCTGCTTCATGAAGGGGTGGGCGATGGCCGGGAAGAAGACCATGGCGACGCCAACTACCAGACTGCCCACCGCGATCAGCGGCACGCCGCTCATGCCACCGGCAGAGAGGATTACGGCCACCATCATCGACATGAACAGGGTGTGGTGACCGGTCAGGAAGATGAACTTCCACGGGGTCAGACGGGCGATCAGGATATTCACCAGCATGGCGAAGAACATGATCATCGCCATCTCCTTGCCGAACGAGGTCTGGGCGATGGAGACGATGGCTTCGTTGTTGGGCACAACGCCCTTGATGCCGAAGGCGTGCTGGAAGATGACGGCGAAGTCACCCAGCGAGTTGATCACCAGGGTGGCACCGGCCCCCAGAATGACGAAACCCATGATGGTCTTGACCGTGCCCTTGATGCACTCGGTCACCGGTTTCTTCTGGGCAATCAGGCCGATAAGCGCGATCAGGCCGACCAGCACGGCGGGCTCGGACAGCACGTCAAACATCAGAAAATTGAAAAATTCCATGGTCAGCTCCTGGCAATGGAAGATGCGGCCCGCAGGCCGCATGGAGGATTCTTAGAGGGCACCCAGTTCGCGCAGGGCGGTGGAGAGCTGCTCTTTCATCGCGACCTTGTCGACCATGTTGGCGAGGCTCACCAGTCGGCCATTGACGCCCATGGATTGCAGCTGCTCGGCGATGTCGCGGGTGGCGATAAAGATCTCGGCGGTTTCGCTACCGGCGGAGGCCAGATCGCGGTGATCCACGTCGGCGGTGACCGCCAGCTCTTTCAGGATGCTCTTGATGCTCATTTCCATCATCAGGCTGGTGCCCAGACCGTGACCGCATACAACCAGAATTTTCATTGTCTCTTCCTCTGTCAGGTGCGCCGTGGCGCAGATCAGTAGCGCGCCAGAATGCGCAGGATGTCGTCTTTGGTGTCGGCCGCGATGATGGCCGCCACGTCCTCTTCATTCATAAACAGCTCGGCCAGCTGGGCGATGGTCTCCACGTGGGAGTTGCTGTCGCTGGCAGCCAGGGTGATCAGCAGCTGGATCGGGTCGTTGCCCTCGGAATCGAAATTGACCCCCTGCTTGATGACGGTCAGACCCAGCCCCAGCCGGTTGACGCCATCCTCGGGGCGAGCGTGGGGCATCGCCAGACCGGGGCCCAAGACGTAGTAGGGGCCGAGCTCTTCATGAGAGCGAAACAGCGCCGCCACGTAGGAGGGCTCGATGGTGCCATTGGCCAGCAGGGGCGCCGTGGCCAGCTCGATGGCGTGGCGCCAGTCGCGGGCGGCAGGTTCGATGCGGATGACATCCTCGGTCAGCAGTTGAGTCAGCATGGTGGTGATCCGGCTAGTTAAGATGGGGCCAATTTATCGATCTTGCGGTGGTGAAACTGTGAGGCTGATCGCGAAAGTTAGCGCTATCAGATAGCGCTAACATGAAACTGTGATAGCGCTATCACTTCATTCATTAACGGGAGTCATCTTGCCCCCGTGATCCGGGAAAGAGGGTAGAATCGGCCCTGAGCAAATAGTCAGTGCCGCACTTTTGCCTTAAAGTGGGCAGCCGCAAGTCGAGGATGGGATGGATGTCAGAAGCAAAGAAGCGCCGTAGCACGGGTCGGGTGACCCTCAACGATGTGGCCCAGTTGGCCGGCGTGGGGGCCATGACGGTCTCCCGTGCCCTGCGCACGCCGGAGATGGTCTCCGACAAGATGCGCGAACGCATCGACGCCGCGGTGGAAGAGCTCGGCTACATCCCCAACCGGGCGGCCGGGGCGCTGGCCTCTGCCACCTCCCAGACCATCGTAGTGATCGTCCCCAGTCTGGCGGAAGCGGGCTGTGGCGAGATGATCGCTGGCCTGCAACAGACCCTGCAGGGCGAGGGTTACCAGATCATGCTGGGGGATGCCCAGCATCTGAAGCAGCAGGAAGAGCGCCTGCTGACCAGCTTTCTGCAGCACAATCCGGCGGCGGTGGTGCTGTTTGGTGGCGATCCCGGCGAGACGATCCGTACCCGCCTGAAAGCCTCCCGCCTGCCGGTGGTGGAAGTCGGCGCCATGGCGCGCAGCCCCATCGACATGAATGTGGGGGTCTCCAATTTCGATGCCGGTTATCAGCTGACCCGCCACCTCATCGAGCGGGGCTACCGCAACATCGGTTTTCTCTGTGCCCGTCAGGAGCAGTGGATGCTGCAACAGCGGATGCAGGGCTGGCAGAAGGCACTGCTCGACAACTACCTCTCCCCCGATGCCATCATCAACACCTCGGAGCGACCCAGCTTCAGCACCGGCGCCACCATGCTGGGAGAATTTCTGCTGCGCTGGCCCGAGCTCGATGCACTTATCTGCGTCAACGACGAACTGGCGGCCGGGGTGCTGTTCGAGAGCCAGCGTCGCCATTTGAATGTGCCGGGCAAACTCGCCATCGCCGGATTTGACGATCTGGATGTGGCGCGCGCCTGTTATCCGACCCTTACCTCGGTCAGGATCCCCTATCGCAAAATGGGGCAGGAGGCCGCCGAGCTGATCCTGCGCCAACTGGCCGGGGAGCCCGTGATGGGCACCGCGCTGGCCCTCGATTTTCAACTGCAAAAGCGCCAAAGCAGCTGATCCCCGTTTCACACGTCATCAAAGAGGCAACCATGTTCAAGGCTCTGTTACTGGAAAACCAAGACGGCAAGACTGTTCCAACCCTGACCCGACTGACCGAGAGCCAGTTGCCGGAAGGTGAAGTGCGGGTGGCGGTCGCCTACAGCTCGATCAACTACAAGGATGGGCTGGCCATCACCGGCAAGGGCAAGATCGTGCGTCAGTGGCCGCTGGTGCCCGGCATCGACTTTGCCGGTACCGTGCTCGAATCTGCCGACAGCCGCTATCAGCCCGGTGACAAGGTGGTGCTGACCGGTTGGGGCGTGGGCGAAGGGCACTGGGGCGGCATGGCCGAACAGGCGCGGGTCAAGGGGGACTGGCTAGTGCCGTTGCCCGCCGGGCTGGATGAGCGCCAAGCCATGTGCATCGGTACCGCCGGTCTCACCGCCATGCTCTGCGTGCTGGCGCTGGAAGAGGCGGGTATTACCCCGGCAAGCGGCGAGGTGCTGGTCACCGGCGCGGCAGGCGGTGTGGGCTCAACCTCGGTTGCCCTGCTGGCGGCCCTAGGCTATCAGGTGGCGGCGTTGACCGGTCGTCCCGAAGAGCAGGGCGCCATGCTGACTGCGCTGGGCGCCAGCCGTATCGTGCCGCGCAGCGAACTGCTGGTGCCTGCCAAGCCGCTGGAGAAGCAGCTGTGGGCCGGTGCTATCGACACCGTTGGCAGTCAGGTGCTGGCCAAGCTGCTGGCCCAGATGAACTATGGCGGCGCCGTGGCAGCCTGCGGGCTGGCGGGCGGTTTCGATCTGCCGACCAGCGTGATGCCCTTCATCCTGCGCAATGTGCGACTGCAGGGGGTCGATTCGGTGATGTGCCCATTTGAACGTCGTCAACTGGCGTGGCAGCGGCTGGCGCGGGATCTGCCCGCCAGCTTCTTTGCGCAGGCCGTCACCGAGATCGGGCTGGAGCAGGTAGTGGAGGCCGCCGAGGCCATCACGCTGGGCCAGATCGCCGGTCGCGCCCTGGTTAAACTTTGAACGCTCTCTGACTGGCGAGCCTGACAATTCCGGATAAAATTGGAGTGCGGGTGAACTATCCAAGGAGAGTGAAGATGGGTGGACACAAGCCGGATTACGACTCCTCTGATGACGAGTGGGATCCGGAATCCTGGGAAGAAGAGCTGGATCAATGGGAAGATGAAAGCTGGCAGGATGATGACCCTTTCGATGACCAGTGAACCACAGCATAAATGAACAGGCGGGCTTTGAGCCCGCCTGATTTTTTTGCTGCGCTCACACGGCTGAGTGTTGGCCCTTGGTCAGGGCCGGGCCGCTGGGTAGAATGAACTGCCCAAATGACACTCAAGGATGACTATGCGACTCACCATCATATTGTTGGCTGCCCTGCTGGGTGGCTGTGTCTCCAACGATGATCCCTGCGAGAAGGTGTGGAGCGAGGTCGGAGAGGCGGATGGCAAGCTGGGCTTCACCGCCGAGCGGGTCGAGTTCCATCAGGGCCAGTGTGGCAAAAAGGTGGATACCGAACTGTGGGAGCAGGGGCGCCAGAAGGGGTTGGCATGGTATTGCCGCCCCGAGCATCTCTATCTGGCTGGCCGTTCCGGCGAGGAGTATCGCGGCGTTTGCCCGAATGATATCCAGGCGCGCAGACTGTTCGAGCAGGGGCGTCAGGGTTGGACCGATCAATAACGCCCTGACAGGGAGGGGCTACTCCTCTTTCAAGCGCAGCGGCTGGCAGAGGTAACCCTTGTCATTGGCGCTGCGGGCGCACTTGCCGCAGACAAACTTGGGTTTGCGGACTATCTTGCGCAACGCCTTGAGATCGGTGGGGATCTCGTGACGGCGCCATTCACACAGGGTTTTGCTGCCCATAACGACAACCTCTACGACTCGACGGCCGTATTGTAATCGATTTTCATTTCGAATAAACCGGCAAAGCTCGCTTATTGGCCGATATGCCAATAAGCGACTGTTTCGGTAGGGATTACTGGTAGAGGAACTTGGTGAAGATGAGCTCGCGCACCGCTTTCTTGCCGGTCTCTTTCACCAGCAGTTCGTTGACCTTGGTCTCGCACTCCTTGCGCAACTCTTCGCGGCTGACCAGGGATTTAATCTGCTCGGCGCTCTTGCTGCCCATCAGGCGGATGATGGTATCGCGGATCAGCGGGTCATGCTGCTCCAGTAGCTTGAGATCGGCCTCGTTCTCCGCCATCAGCTCCACCGTGACCCGGATATAGCCGAGGGTTTTGCCATCGCTCAGATAGTTGGTGATGATGTCGGGATCGAGCGCGTGGTAGGAGAAGCCCGGTTTGGCGGCCGCGGCCGCTTCTTCTCCCTCTGCGGGCGGCTCTTCTTCGGATGAGGCCTGTACATGCAGCGCACCACAGCTCAGTAACAACACCAGCAGAATTTTGAAGATCTTCATATAGATGGCTCATCAGCAAGAGATAACCCATTTTTGATGTTGCCATCGGGGCCGTCAAGCACGGATGTTCTTACATTTCGCTATTGATTTACGGATAATAAACCGGATTTTAACCTGAACACGGAAATCTCTGGATGGTGAAGCTGTGAAGTCCGAGTTGACTGTTCCCCTCACGCCGTTAAGCGGGTGGCTGGCCCCCGAATGTTGCGAATTGCCCGCCAGCTTGCGCCCCTGGCTGCTGGAGCCCGGCTCCATGACCCGGCGGCTGCGTCAGCACAATCGCCACTTTTCGGTGGAGTGGCTGGGCAATCACCCGGTCGCCCTCACTGCCGATGAGCAGTGGCTGGTGGATTCGGCCTCGCCGGTTGGTACTTGCCGCGAGGTGATCCTGCATGGGGATCAGGGGCCCGCCGTGCTGGGCTGGACCCTGTTTGCCGATGGCGCGCTGCAAGAGAGCGGCATCGCCGAGCTGGGCGAGCAGCCGCTGGGTGAGCGGGTATTTGGCCATGAGCCTGCCCGTCGCGATCACCTGCAGCTGGCCCGTTTCGATATCGCCGCCAATCCCCGGTGCCCTGCCGCCACTGTCTGGGGGCGTCGTTCCCGTCTGTTTCTGGGGCAGTGGCCACTGCTGGTGCACGAGCTGTTTCTGCCCTCTCTCGTCTGTGACAAGGAGCTGGAGTGAATCTGTTAACCAAGGAGCGGGGACTGGCGTACATGCAGTTGGCCCGTGTCGACAAACCCATAGGCACTCTGTTGCTGCTGTGGCCAACTCTGTGGGCGCTCTGGCTGGCCGCCGGTGGCCTGCCCAATCTCTGGGTGCTGACCGTATTTGTGGTCGGGGTCTTTCTGATGCGCTCGGCCGGGTGCGTGATCAACGACTATGCGGATCGCAACTTCGATGGCCACGTCAAACGCACCGCTGGCCGGCCCTTGCCCACGGGCAGAGTCAAACCGTGGGAGGTGCTGGTGCTCTTCTTCGTGTTGGCGCTTATCTCGTTTGGTCTGGTGCTGACTATGAATCCGCTCACCATCGGTCTGTCATTTGTCGGCCTGCTGCTGGCGGTGAGCTACCCCTTCATGAAGCGCTTTATCTCCAACCCCCAGCTGGTGCTCGGGATGGCCTTCTCCTGGTCGATTCCGATGGCCTATGCGGCGCAGGCGGATGCCCTGCCGCTGGTGGCCTGGCTGCTCTTCTTCGCCAACCTGCTCTGGACCGTGGCTTACGATACCCAGTACGCCATGGTGGATCGGGATGACGACCTCAAGCTCGGCCTCAAATCCAGCGCCATCCTGTTTGGCCGCTACGACAAGCGGATCATCGGCGCGCTGCAACTCTCGGCACTGCTGCTGTTGCTGGCGGTCGGGCAGCTGATGGCACTCGGTGGCTGGTATTACTGGGGTTTGCTGGGGGCGGCGGTGTTGTTTGTCTATCAGCAGCGGCTCATTCGCGAGCGGCAGCGGGAAGCCTGCTTCCAGGCGTTTCTCAACAACAACTATGTGGGGGCACTGGTGTTTGCCGGTCTGGTGCTCGACTACCTGCTGGCGTGACTTATCCCGCACAAATCCTGATAAAAAAGAAGGCCGCATGATGCTAATGCCGATCAGTTAAGGATCCATTGACCGATCCTCCTGATGTGTAAAAATCCGAAACCTGTTGATTGGTTTCG
>NZ_JAPDCD010000050.1:0-27894 GCF_027705695.1 Aeromonas sp. QDB62
TGTCACTGCAGGATCAGATCTTGGAACGGGCATTGAGTTCATTTTTTACGCCGTTTTTTATCCCGAGTTCAGGTTATGTAGTCAGTGGTACCCGCTATCGGTACTCAGGTGGTGGGCTTTAGCCTGGCACTGCGCAACAGCAGGGGGAGCTGGTAGAGCACCAGGGCTCCGAGCACCAGTCCGGCACCGGCCAGTTTGGCGCCACCGAGCGGTTCGCTATAGAAGAGGGTGCTCAGCAGCAGAGTCCAGACCGGCTCCAGCAGCATCATCAGGGCGGCGTGGGCGGTGGTCATCTTGCTCAATGCATGGGTGAGCAGCCAGTAGCGCAATGTGGTGGCGATCAAGACGCTCGCGGCAAACCAGCCCCAGATGCCGTGGCTGACCCCTGCCTCGGGCCACTGCTCGGTCAGCAGGGAGAGCAGGGTGCCGAGCAGGCTGGTCATCGCCAGCTGGATGCAGGTGAGCCAGGTGGGGGCAATGGACTGGGCAAAGTGGCGATGGACGGCGAGCTGGATGCCGAGGGTGGTGGCCGCCGCCAGAAACCAGAACAGCGAGAGCGACACGCCCGTTTGTTCGGGGCGATCTCCACCCCAGTGAGTGCTGCTGGAGAGCAGCAGCAAACCGGCGATGGCGATGGGCAGAGTGAGCCAGTAGTGGCGGCCGGGCTTGGCCCGAAAGGCTCCCCAGGCGGCCAGCGGTGCCATCAGGGTGGCGACGCTCATGATAAAGGCGCCGCTGCCCAGTGCATCGCTCTGGCTGATGGCGGTGACCCATAGCAGCAGGCTGGCGCCGAGCAATGTGCCGCATCCTGCAGCGCGCAGCAGTTGGGCACGGGTGGGCGGTGGTTCACGCAACCAAGCCAAGGGGAGCAACAGCAGGGCGGCCAGCAGGAAGCGGCTGCCGATAAAGGCGGCAGGGGGCAGTTCGCGGATCGCCTCTTTCGAGAAGAGCCAGCCAGCGGCGGCCAGCAGGGTGACCAGTACCATCAGCAGCAGGGGAGTGCGGTTCATCGGGGTCGTCATGGTGAAATGGAGGGGAGAGCATAAAGGAAAGGCGCCAGGTATTGCTACCTGGCGCCTTTCGCATCTGCCTTGAACCGCCGTCGCGGCTCGCGGCCAGCAATCAGTTCATGCCGTATTATCACACTATCTGTCTAATGCTGTTTGATGTCGCCCCCAAGTGTAGTCTATCTATCTGATTTTTATCTTTAAAATTACCTTTCTTGTCTAAAGCCATCTTAGGATATATAAGACAAGTGTGGGTTCAAATGTGGGTTCAAAATGGCAATCTCAGATTCAAAACTCAAAGCAATGCTGCGTGGTCACGATGATGATACACCCAGAAAGGTTGCAGACAGAGATGGGCTATCTGTTCTGTGGAGGAATAGCGGAAAAGTCAGCTTTGTGTACCGCTATCGAATTTTAGGCAAGGCAAAAAATCTGACTCTGGGATCCTATACCGGCCAAGAGGGGGGGCTGTCGCTTTCCGAGGCAAGGAAAAAGGCGGCGCAATGTCGAGCTTGGTTGGAAGAGGGCAATGATCCCGCCTTGATGACTAGGATCGGGAAAGATGAAAGGCTTAAGCCTGTCACGGTTAAAGATGCACTCGAGTATTGGCTCTGCCATCACGCCGATAAGAAAAGGTCGAACAGTGAGAAGCATCGCCAGCAATTTGCTAAGTGGGTCTATCCCCGTATCGGAGATCTTCCTTTGTCAGATTGTGATACTCGTCACTGGTTGAGCGTCTTTGACGAATACTCGAAGGTAGCACCTGTGGCTAGTGGGTATTGTTTCCAAAACTGTAAGCATGCTCTGAAGTTTTGCCGTGTCAGACAGTTTGCAGTGAGTAATGCATTGGATGACTTGACCGTCGCTGATGTTGGGCAAAAAGCAAGTAAGCGAGATAGGGTTCTGACGCTAGAAGAACTGCGAACACTATGGGATTGGGCTGAGAAGCTAGGTCCATATTGCTACTACGGAAATTTGGCCAAGATTCTATTGTCGTTCGGTGCAAGAACTCAAGAAGCTCGGCTATCAGCACCCGAAGAATGGAATCTAGCCGAAGGTACATGGACAGTACCTGCGTCTAACTCAAAAACAGGTAATAAAATCGTGAGACCAATACCTGATTTTATTCGGCCGACGATAGACGCCTTGCTGAAAGCCGCCGCCGCACAGTCATCCCCATACTTGCTAGGGGAACTCAAGCGACCAGAAGCGGTAAGTCAGTGGGGAAGGGGGATTTGGAAGCGGCTCGGGCATAGCGCCCCTTGGACATGGCACGATCTGCGAAGGAGCTTGGCGACCCGCCTAAACGAGGCTGGGATTGCCCCTCATGTCGTGGAACAAATTTTAGGCCATGCTCTACCTGGTGTAATGGCTCACTATGTTCATACGGTTCGGTTACCGGAACAAAAAATGGCGCTGGAGTTGTGGGGAGGGATTTTAAACCCATCAGAACAACCGCCAGACAATATTGTGCATCTACAAGTGGGGTAGGGGAGCACAGCACTTTCTTCAGTGATTTGTAGACTGTGCCTATGGAGGGTACACCGGGTTTACCCTCCATGTATTTTTACCCAGCCTGTACAGCTAGTGCCATCTTGTTGTCTGCTCCGTTATGCTACGCAGCCACCTGATGAGCACAAAGCTGATGCGGCGCCTTCCCTGGCCATTAGCCTTGCCTGTCAGGTGGTCTGCTGCCGGTGATCCTGATAGACCCTTTGCCACTTGGCATACTCGCCCTTATCGCCTCTGGCATGTCAGAAAGCACAGATTCGAGCAATACTTCGCTCAAGCCATGAAAGTATAACGCAAAAAGTTGCGAATTTTGTTTTTTTAGCTGGCGTGAGTAATCCACGGCTCAATTTTGTGGATTTATCTTAATCCTTAGGCTGTTGCGAAAATTTATATTTAGATCTATTCCTTACTGGCTTGTGTTGCGATCCCTTGCCAAAAGAACGTGCTTTTTTACCATTTGAACGGGTTGTGTCTACATGGGCTAAAATATCCTGCCTAAATAGAGCCTCTAACTCTTCATATAAAGCATGGCAACTATTGTCACCATCCATTAAATTAAACTCATACCTATCTCCAGGATAAGCAAAAACATCCCCTTTACCGTCCTTTATGATAGTGCTTTTCCAGAGTTGCCCCATCGTCTCTCTTATGTCAAGTTTATGCTCCCAGCCTCGACCTAAAAACAAAAAAACATGCATGTAGTATCCTCTGATAGAGCAATAGTCCAACTTCCAAATATATCCATCCACATGCCTAAATAATGGGTTTCTCGAGCAGTTTATAAAGAGCTTGCGCCGCCCATCGACTAACTCTTCTAGCTTGTATTTGAAGCCTTCGGTTTGGGAAGACATTTTCAATGGATCTTTATCCAAGTCTTTTTTTTCAGACGGTGTAGCTACATTACTAGACTCGATATGGATGTCATCATCTTCAGCATACATATTCTCTATCTCTGGTTTGAAACCCAAACTAAATCTGACCACATAATGAGCTTTTCCTTCCTCTTTTTCTTTTACGTAGCCAAAGATGGATTTAATATTTTGCTCAACATTAAACACTCTCACCCTTACACTTTCTTTATAGCTGTTCGAGTCAAAGACAACGTTAAGAAAGCTTACCAACCCACCAATAACATCATCTGAATAATATTCATTGAAATCAATATTACCATCAATTGACAGTCTATGAAACTTTATAGCTTTAATAAAGTATGGCACTGCAGGATGCACATTGAAACGCCTCCCAAAGTCTTCATCTGAAATAAATGCATTAATATTTGACAAAATTAGCTTTCTAAGTATCTTTCTAATCTCTTTCTTCTGTGCCGCACTATACACAGGCAATAAATCCTTTTGACTTACCATTCTATCTTTTATTAATTCGAATGCCTTGCTAACACTCTGCTCATCTTCCAAATTACTTATTTCAAAAATCCGCCGACCAATCATAGGTAAATGGTAGTAACTGTATTTTCGAATAGTCCCAATATATCTAAGCAACATAAAAATTCGTTCAAAGAAATCAGCGTCACCCGAAACAATCCGACTTCTTTTCAGGTAATGGCGCCGATTCACCCCAAAAGATTTTATAAAATGAAGTCTATAGTCATCAATTTCAGATGTTTTGAGCATAAAACCTCTACTGATCGTAGCTGCAATATGGGCATATGTCCTATTTCTTTTAGCTGCTTTCAGTAGGGAGTCACTATATTCATAAATTGAAAACTTTTTAAGTATCTCTTCTGTTTCTCCCTTATCTACCTTCCTCCTTTCTTCTTTTGCTATCACATCAATTTCGTCAGTCATGAGTATTCTCCTTTTACGTCACTAGCTGTGATGATGAATTACTTGTCTATCAAATAACCATAACTCCGGCTGAATATCACGATAAAAATGCAAAGAAGTAAATGGCGGACTTCTAGATGTCTGCTTCGCACACTTAGCTAAAAATCACGGTACATAACCATGATCACACTTAACATGGGAAGTGACTTTGCATGGCAAAGCGAAGCTCATCTGAATTTTCACTCATTCTCCATGGGCTATGTGCATGCTCCTACCTATGGCTACTACTCCGGCTATCGCTACCTATGTGCACCGAGAGGGTGACCATTCCAAACCATAGAAAGCTACCAATATGAAGGCACATACTTGTATTTGGCATCATGACCACTCAGCTCGCTGAACTACCATCTTTTTTTTCACTGGCCCGCTCTTCTGATGAAACAACCCACTACATCATCAGGAGTACACCATGAACAACACCATCAAAGTCCTGCGCATCAAAGACCTCATCAACAAGATTGGCATGTCTAGGTCTACTATCTATGACTGGCTTAATCCCAAGTCCCCTCGTTATGACGAGACATTCCCCAAACCCTTCAAGATAGGTCAGTCCTCTATTGGTTGGTTTGAACACGATGTTGATAGCTGGCTTATTCATCGCAGCCAGTCTTGAATACATTTTTTCCATCCCTAGTGAGCTCCATAACTTCCAGTGTTATAAATCATGCCTTGATAGGCTCATGGGTTAGGGAAATAGCCATGCCTTCTTATATATGTTTTTGGCGTTTTCGTAGGTAAGGCATGCGTATCACGTTTAGGTATATTTATTATTTGATATCACTACCATTCATTAAACATTACTTCTATTCAATACTATTCCTACGCTATGTACAGCCACCCATATACACCCAATAACCATTACCACTATCGCGTACCATTACACCACTCCCATGTGGTGGTCATGCTACCACCAGCATAGTTAGCCAATACCATTCCACTAATCGTCCCTATATACGCGTGTGTCTATCACACAGCGTAGGGTTACTCCTGCCTAAACGAGGCCTTCATGTTTAACTCAGTCAGACTATTAGATATCCTAACCTTAACAGACCGACTCCAAAATACAGCGCTTCCTATTGTCAGGGCTGTTTATTCAGCCCCAGGTAAGTCACGCATTACTTGCATTGGTCGTAGGCTATCAACCAAACTCTTTAATGCGTTGGATACCGTATGTGATTATTTTTATTGTCATGAGGAGGTATCGTCAGCGCATCCAACGGTAGCGCTATTCCTAACGCATATGCGAGAGGTTTATGGATTGCACCTCATCCATGAGAGATCTCTCGATAGTGATGTCGGTGACGAATTAGCCAGGGATATTAATAACGCGCTGTATGCGTTTCTAAGAGAGTTCAAGAGTAAGGCGCACCGTAAGCGCCTCAATAACCTCAAACGCGCTAAGAACCGCAATCAGCTCAGTATAGCGACGTATGTTAATAGCCTATTCGACCAGCATGCCAAGCTATTAGTCATCCGATTGGATATCGGCTATCACGAAGACTACTACGACCAGCTCACGTTAGACCTCGTGACGGAAGATCGGAATTGTTACCTTCGTCGAGTACAGAACAAATATCCTGCATTGGTAGGGTATATCTGGAAACTGGAGTTCGGTGTTGATAGACGTTTCCATACCCACATTACGTGCTTTTTTAATGGGGCTATTCACCAACGAGATATCTCGCTGGGTATAGCGCTGGGTGAGCTGTGGGAAGATATGTCCGACAATAACGGGAGCTATTTCAACTGTCAGGTCAGGCGGGAGGATTATCGGGAATGGGGTACTGATGGGATTGGGATGGTCCACTACAGCGATACAGCCAAGCGTATAAACCTGATTAATGCACTGAGTTATCTGACCAAGCTGGATACGCAGATATTGGCGGTATTGCCAGCCGGTCGTCGGACCTTCGGGCGTATGGAGACACCATCGCGCCAACCTCGCCTTGGCAGACCTCGGTTAGTACTTTGTCGGTTCGATTGAAAAGAAACTCAGATAGATATCATCAAGGGAGAGTAAACAGATATCGCTGTGAAGCTGCTTGGGAGCGCCATTACGGCCTCCCAAGTTATTGACCCTGGCATCGGGTGACAGTCAGTCACAGATGCGCACTGCGAGCTGTTAAGGCGCCAATCGTGCCACCAGCTTATCTACCACCTCCAGCACCAGCGCTCTGTCCTCTGTATCGAGCTTAGCCAACTGTTGGCTGAGCACAATGCCTTGTTCGGTGGGGCGGTTGCTGGTCTCACGCAGGAAGTCTGCAAGCTCACACTCAAACAGCTGGGCGAGCTCTGCCAACCGCACCACGGTAGGCACCACTTTTCCCCGCTCCATCCGAGAGACCGCTTCCATCCCGATATCCAGGTGCTCTGCGACTTGATCCTGGGTCAGTCCCGCTTGTTGGCGTTGCCGTCCAATCGCTTTACCGACGCTTTTGGCTAGATCGTCAAAGTTGATGTCTGTCATAAGTCCTCCAGTCAACCTGTATGGTTGGCCATGGACTCATTGACATTAAGGACTCTTTGGGGTGAGGATCACCTCATTAGATCTAATTTAGTGAAGTAGTCACCCCAACATCGAAAGGAGTTCGGCACGATCTCACCTCTGGCCACTTTGTTGACTGAGTCTGGTTATCGATCCAGCACTCCCACTGACATTACTCGAATGTCTCGCCTACCCGATAGATTCGCCTTATCGGCCCGGCTTTCTTTTGCCATTTACACATTACAGGAGACTCCTCATGCCATTAGTCCTGATCTGGGTTGGACTTGCTTTATTACTGGGATTTGTTGCGGCTGGTAACGGACGCTCATTCTGGGGCTGGTTCATTCTCGGACTTATAATTGACCCGATTTTAGCCGGATTACTTTACTGGTTGATTTGCAGAGATAGTTGATTATCGGATGCACATGTTAATGGTCAAAATTGAATCATGAAGGTTGGTAATATGGGACTTTGGAAAACGCTTACAACTATAAATGGCAATAGCTTGGGTGGCCTTATCATCAAGCTCATTTATAACGTACCTAAGATGAGCGACAGGACGATTATTGATATTGTTACGGGAAGGAAGTGGGCCCCTGAATTCATCAAAATGTTAGCCGCCAAAGAAGGGGCGCTGCGCTCTCTCAAAATGTGACGAGCCTCGCTTTCACCAAGGAAATTGTATAGCCCCCTCTGACTGCCGGGTGATGCTGCGCAATGACATCGGTGGTCAGCTTGGGGGGACCCATTTCCCACTCAAGCTCAATTACATCGAAAGCTGGCGGCTGGTCATGACCGAGCCGTGCCGATTGAGGGAGGTGACCCTCTTCACCAATCTGGGCAATGCCTCTTACACCATTGAATAAGTCGTCTGGAGAGTGACATGACAGAAAAAATCAAACTGGCACTGTGGTGCACATGGTTGTCGTTGTTTGCCTTACCGACCTGGGCTGCGCCCCAGTTCACTGTGCCAACGGTCACTAAACGGGTACCGGCCAACGTTGAGGGCACCCTCAATTTCGCCAGCATGCAGTTTTGGATAGAGACCTCGAAAGGGGAACGCATCATGTTGATGCCGCTGGATGAAGATGAGCCAAGGCTCATCCCCAGTGTCAGCCAGCCGGTTTCACTGAACGGCATGATGCTGACCTACTCGGATGGTAGCCGTTACTTCGAACCCTCCTTTGCACCCTCGTCAGCCGCATCAAGTACCGCGTCATTTACCATCGTGAAAAATGACGATTACAACATCGAGATCCGGCATGGGGGTGAGGTGCTGCTGCGCACCGATGAATATGACGCCATCAAGCTCACGCACCGATTGCCGCTGGCCAATGGGCAGGCGGTCTTGTTTGAGCTGCACAGTGGCGGTGTGGCATGCCCGGTACTCTATCAGTTCGCGGTCGCTCAGACGGGGGCGCTGACCATGCTTTCACAGCCCTTTGGTACCTGCAGCGACGAAGGCAAGCTGACCCCCGCCCCCAACGGTTTCACCCTCGACCTGCCCGGCAATCCTCGTCAGCGCTGGGTATGGGATGCCAACAGCTTAACGCTGCGCAAGCAGTCCTGACCACCAGCCTCCACACATTCACCACCATCAGGGCACCTTCGGGTGCCCTCTGTTTTATGCCGCATTTTATTTAAGGAACGGTTCATGCCATTACCACAACCGGGGGACCACCTCGTTTCACCCCGCACCGGTTACCAGCACCACGGTATCTATCTGGGAGACCATCAGGTTATCCACTACCAGGGGGTCAGTGCCGGAATACATTCCGGTCAGATAGCTATCACCACGCTTGCCGAGTTTAGCCAAGGGCGGGGTTATCGCATCCAGCACCATAGCGCACGAGCGTTCAACCGGGAGGAGAGTATCGACCGCGCTTACTCCCGTCTTGGAGAGGCGCACTACAGCACGCTCTTTAACAACTGCGAGCACTTCGTGCTCTGGTGTATCGAGGGCTTTCACTACAGCAAGCAGATTAACCAGCTCATTGCTACGGGGTGTATCGCACATCAGGCGCTTCACTCTGTGGCTCGGCAGCCTACCCTTGCGGCCCTGCCTTGCATGGCCACCAGCACGGCACTGAATCCATCAGCAACGACTGTGGTGACCGCTGCAGTCGGTGCGTTGCTGGGGAGTTCGGCCACCTCGCTGGCGGCGCCCTTGGCTGCCACCTACAGCCTCTACCGCGCCTGGCGCTGGTTCAGGGATTAACGCGTCTCACATTCGATACGAAAGGACACACCAAGATGACCATGCCATTTCACTTGGCAGGGATGGCCCTGCCGATTTCGCCCGAGCTGCCTGACTTACTGCGCAGCGTCGTGCGGGAACAACAGTTCGACCTCACCGACCTCTCGACCCTGACCTTCAACTTTCGCAGCCCCGGCTACAGTGCCGAGACGGGTGGCGTCCATCCGGTAGAGCTGCGGCTTATTCGGGGATTGCACGGCTGGGTCTTCGATTACATCACCGACTTCAGTTATCAGGGACTGGGCCAGGATGCCGAGCTCTGCAAGGAGCTCGACTTCAACCTCTCTTGCGACGAGCACTATCTGCAGGGCTGGAGACCACTGCCCTGCGTGGAAGCGCGGGAACTGTTCGCCCTGTGGCAGAGCAATTTCATTAGCTACGCCCAGTTGGGATATTTCACCGTCACGGTCAGCGGGGAGTAGGAGGTGTGTGATGACTAACGAACTGCCGCTCTCCCACACCTCGCGCCAGTGGCTGGGACTGGTCGCCGCCAAGGCCAAGATACAACCGCGCCACCGTGGCCAGCGCTGGTTACTACACATCACTCCTGATAGCCCCCATGCCCGCACCGTTACGCTGCACCTGCGCTGGTCTGGGGTGCAGTGGCAACTGCTCTCCCTCACCAATGCCGAGGATTGGCGCACGATGAGCCAGCCGATAGATGAAATTTGCGTGGACCCCACTCGTCACTGTTTTTGGCGCAGCCAGGCAGGACCGGTTTCTCTCACCGAGCAACCCCGTGTGTTGGCAAGTTTCCTGGCTGACCTGCAGCGTACCTGCACTAATCACGGTTATCGCGTGGAGAGTGACCCCTTACCGCAAGAGGAGACACACGATGTCCAAACAACCGATAGCCGTTGAGCTGGAAGCCATCAATCGAGAGGGGGAAACTCAGGTGGTGCGTGACAGTGGCCTGACCGTGCAGGACTACAGCGTCTACCTGCGGGCTGTTGAGGGCAGTGGGTTGGCGCTGGCCACCTAGGTAGCTGACTACGACACCATAGGACCGGCCTACCAACTGGCGGAACGGCTGAGCGTTGCGCTCGCTATCCTACTCAACGTACTGGTCCCCGGACCGCTGATGCCGGTGAAGCGCGCCCCTACAGCCGGAACAGGAGCAGAAGCCGCCACCAAGGCCAACTGAACACCCCTCACAGTGAACCAACAACCGCTCTACCTTTAACCCTGACATGCTTTATGTGTGCCGGGGTTTTGTTTATTTGGAGAACCCCACATGCGTTACCACAAACTCAAAGCCGGGGAATGCCCCGGCACCTATGTCGTCACCGAACCCGTGACCGAGCAAGACCTGTTGCGTATCGCCAATCAGATTGCTCGCAAGCGTCTTGCCAAAGGCTCCGCCATCACCAGTACCACAGAGGCCGCTGAGCGGCTGCAGACCCTGCTGCAGGACCGGGAGCACGAAGTGTTTGGTGCACTGTTCCTCGACTCCCAACATCGTGTACTGGCCTTTGAGGAGCTGTTTCGCGGCACCTTGGACAGCGCCAGTATCTACCCACGGGAAGTGGTCAAGCGGGCCATACTGCTCAACAGTGGGGCCATCATCGCGGTGCACAATCACCCCAGCGGTGACCCGGAACCCAGTCAATCTGACAGGGTCTTTACCCAGGCCCTCAAAGAAGCCTTGGCGCTGGTCGATGTGCGATTGCTTGACCATCTGGTGGTCGGTGCTGAGGGCTTAGTCTCGATGGCCGAAAGAGGTCAGCTATGAACCAGACCCCAGGCAAAACCCACCTCACCGCCCTCGATATCCTCATCGAGTTGCGCTGTTGGCTGGCAGACAACGTCGAGATGCAGACCGAGCCCGCCATCGTGGCTCACCTGCCTAACGGCTCCCCGCTCACCCAGGCCGATAGTATCGAGGCTATTGATGCGCTGCTGCATCAGCTGCGCCATTAGTCCGTTCCAAAAGAGAAATGAGCGATGCGATTACCTAACCCCTATTCCCTTGAGGAAACCCTGAGCAAGCTGCGCCATCGTCTGGCTACTGCCTGCAACGAGGAGGCGCTGGCATTACTGGAAAAAGCCGTCACCAAGGCGCGTGATGACGAGGGTTATGCCAGGCAGCTTGAAGAGGCCTTGCTGCGGGGATCCACCATCGAGATCCGCGAATGCCTCAGCTGCTTTGGCGACTACTTCGAGCGCTCCCGAGACGCACCGCCCTATTACCTGCATCACGATACCGTCAACGGCATTGATTGTGCGCTCTACGCCATCCTGTTTGATGCGGCTTACCCAGACGCAGAGCAGGCGCACGAATAACGCCAGCATCCCCAAACCCGGATCATCCGCGCCAACACCATGATCCGGATATTCCGATCCCCCCAGCAAGGCCACCTCACTACAGGTGGCCTTGTTCATTTCAAGGAGTCACTCAATGTCTGCCTTCATGATTGACCGCAAGGATTACCTAGCCTTTGCCGTGCAGCTACATCGCTTTTGCAATGCCCCCATGCCACCGCACTACACCCTGGAGCTACTGCGCACCCTCTGGTGGCAGCCGCCAGCAGACACGACCAGCACCTGGACGTGGCGGGTTGACCGGCTGGTACGGTTGATGATGCTCGCCAATCGCCGTGCTGTTTGGCATCGCTATCAGCTTGGGCGTCAGCAGGGCCACAAGGAACCACATCAGCACCGCTCGAACAAGCTGGGGCCGCTTAAACCTGCCCATCGTTACCACCAGGCACCACTCACCGATGCCGAACTGGTAGCCCTCTACAAATTCACCTGCTGCGCCCTGTACCAGTCGAGCGAATGGACCGGGAGTCCTGAGCAGGCCCCACGGCTGGTGAAGGTAATACAGCAGTTGCAGCAGGCGCTGGCGCAAGACGTGCTGACCCGGCTGTCACTGTGGGAGCAAGTACCCTGGGGAGAGATGTGATGGATCTCTACATCACCCTGACAGTGGCAAGCTCGCCACCGAGTTCAATGGCCCACCTAGCCCAACGTGTCGCCGATGACATGGCACACCTGCATCACCGTCTAGGGGATGGGGTGAGCGATGAACTGGGCATCAGTATCAGCTATCTGGTCGAACAGTTTGCGCTGCTGGCAGCTGCTTACCGTTCACCGGAGGAAAAGGAGAAACACCCATGATCGAATTCAACGACAGCTTTAGCCAGGCCTCCGTAGCGGAGGCCATGTGTGCTCACTCAGGGCTTGCCAAGCTCATCAGTCAGCAGTTGATGCTGCCGGGCTTTGCCTATGCCCACGATGTGGAGGGGCGACGTATTGGTGGCCCGCTGGTGGCCCCCAACCCGGTGCTGTACAAGACCATGCTCTTTGTCAGTCCACGTGACATGCGTGAGCACCTGCCACGAGAGATTAACTTTGCCCGCTTTCGTTGCCCCTGTAATGCTGCGGGCCAACCGGTCGGCGAGTGGCAACGGGTGATTGTCGGGGCCTACGTCAACCATGGCAGCAATAATGAGCCGGATTGGAGTAGTCACACCTGAGCCACGGCCACCAGCACACACCCATGCTCCCATACAGCCCCTCACTCCGAGGGGCTGTTTGCATTTGAAGGAAGCCCAACCATGCACGACCTGCGTGATTACAAGACCCTGACCGCTCGGCAGATCACCACTGCCATCGGTCAGCTCAACCACAACACCGCGCCGAAGATAATGACCCACCTGGGATTGCGGGCCAGGCAGCCGCAACCACTCGGTAATGGCCGTAGTAGAGCCAAAGCCCTCAAGCTGCTGCGCAGAGTCAAGAAGGCCCACAAGGCGGGGCGTATCCCGTTTGAACTTACAGTGACCGGCTGCCGCATCGACCGGGGTAGCCATCAGGCTGACCGCTACTATTACGACCGAACACTGCTGGCTCAGGGCTGGCAGCAGTACGACACCGAAGAAGATGCGTGGTACTTCGGCATCTGGATTAACACAGAAAGGCTGGAGACCTTTACCTACGCAGAGGGCGACACCCACCATGTGATTGCGCCAAACGTTGAGGCGTTTCGTACCGAGCTGGCGCGGCTCTACCAGTACCACCCGCAAGCCCCGGCGTTTATCAGCATCGACCCGGAAGCGGGCACGGTGACCCACCATTTTGAAGCCAAACCGGAGGTGTGAGATGGCAAAAAACATCACCATCAAGGTACCGGGCAAGCACCCGCAGACCGGTGAGCTCACTACCTTCGAGCTAAAGGGCCAGCGCATGGATATCGACATCGGCGGCCAAGCAGTGCCCTTCCTCATTCACGGTAGGGGGATAGGAACGTCCCTCACTCACATCCCGAGCGGATACCGCATCGCCCTGCTCGGTGGCTGGCTCACCGCTCGTTACGCAATACCTGAAAATAAGCCCAGCAGAACGGCATGCGCCCAGATGGCCATAGACCGGCTGGTGGCTCAATACGGCTCGCTGCACCTGCTGGACCGGCTGAATGGCAAACTGGTTATCAATGAGATGGCTGACTGCGCTCGTTGACGCCAACCGTCTCGCTCATCCACACACAGCATAAAGGGCCAGCCCTCACAGGCTGGCCCTTTGCATCATTGGAGTCGCCGAACATGACCCGTCTTATCACCGGACTCGAGGTGCATCGCTATGCCCCCGAGCTCAATAAACTGCATCTGCGTAACCGGCAGACGTTATCCGCTCCCGGCATCACCACCATCAAAGAGGCCAAAGCCCGTCTATTTGGCCGCTGGCAGCCTGGGCATCAGGTAACCATCACCGTGAGCCATCCCGATTACGTCAATCTCTCCCGGCTCTACCGGGGGCGACTGGCCAGTCTGACAGAACTCCCGGAGCATCTGAACAGACTGCGCCAGCGCCACAATGTGCCCGGCACCCGCATAGACATTCGACTGAGGTATTGCTAATCATGACCACGACAACCACCCACACCAATGACGAACACCGACCCGCAGCGCCAGACCAGTCCACCCGGATTTTTGCGCAGTGGGGCTTGCCCCATAACGTGACGCCGCGCTTTGGGGCTCGTCTCATTCAAGAGCATCATCGCCTGCACTTTCTGTCAGATCGGGCCTCACTGGTAGGCGAATGGCAGGAGGAGGCTATAGACCGGCTGGAGGCTGCCTTACCTACCATCATCAAGGAACTGGAAGCCAAGCTGCTGACCGGCGAACTGGATGCCCAGCGCCAGCAACGTATCACTATCCAGCATGGAGGCTTTACCTGCGAAGCCGATACCCTTGGCAGCCACGGCTATGTCTACTTAGTCATTTACCCAGCGACGAACATGGACGCCAATCCTAAGCGCAAGACGTGACCACCAATCCGCTTGTGGTTACATTTTGGCACCTACTCATCCGTGATTAATGGGATAGGTCGTGGGGAAGCCCAATTCATGGCCTTTCCTTTGTTTTTTTGCCCGCTAACGTGAGACGTTGACCATTTCATCTCTGCAATAACAACGATGCGCAGTAATCACCTTTCGCGTGACATTACGCATAGTGCTGCGGGGTTCATTTGTATAAACTGCCCGCCAGATAATGGATAGACGACTGACGGGCCGGACTTTTTCTCGCCGATGCATCACCTTGGCTGCATCGCCTTCTGTTGACCCACCACCCTGGATAGGTCCCTGCTGCGCCCGCAAGGCTCGGCATGCGCCGTTCCGTCAGTCTGACGACTTGGCCCGCATCCTCACCTTGGCTTTCGCGCAGGTGGGTTATGACGGCAACATGCATAACCGGAGAACCCCATGACCGACCCCAACGAGCTCAGCCAGGCGCTGCTGGCCGCCGTTCCTGAAGATGGCAGCAGCATTGGTAACCAAGCCTTGATGGAAACCTTGAAAACCCAATTCAGCGACCTGACCGATGAGGTATTTACCGCCGCACGCGAGACCCTGCTGGAACAGGGCGTACTGCGCAAGGGGCGCGGTCGGGGCGGTGCTGTGCTCCGGGTGTTGGATGGCGAAGCAGCCGCTGCAGCACCACGCAAAGCGAAAGCCAGTGGAAAGGGCAAGCAGGCCAAGGATGAGCCGCAAGTTACCGGTATCGAGGGGCTGAAGAAGACCCTATGGGCTGCCGCAGACAAGCTGCGTGCCGACATGGACGCCGCCGAGTACAAGCACATCGTGCTGGGCCTTATCTTCCTCAAGTACATCTCCGACTCCTTCGCTGCCCGTCGAAGCGAACTGACCCGCCGCTTTGCCGATGAGAGCGACGAGTACTTCCTCTACGACTGTGACGATGAGCTGCTGGCCGAGGAGCTGGAAGATCGCGACTACTACCGTGAGGTGAACGCCTTCTGGGTACCGGAAGGGGCCCGTTGGGAGGGGCTGCGCGCCCATGCCAAGCAGGCCGATATCGGCAAGCGCATTGACGATGCGCTGACCCTGATCGAGCAGGAGAACCCACGGCTCAAGGGCATCCTCGACAAGCGCTACGCCCGTGCCCAGTTGCCCGATGGCAAGCTCGGCGAGCTGGTGGATCTGGTTTCCAAGATTGGTTTTGGCAGTGATGTCAGTGAAGCCCGCGACATCCTGGGGCAGGTCTACGAGTACTTCCTTGGCGAGTTTGCCAGTGCCGAGGGCAAGAAGGGGGGCCAGTTCTACACGCCTGCCAGCATCGTCAAGACACTGGTGGCGGTACTTGCTCCCCATCATGGTCAGGTCTACGACCCCTGCTGCGGTTCAGGCGGCATGTTCGTGCAGTCGGAGAGGTTTATCGAAGCCCATGGCGGTAAGTTGGGTGACGTCTCTATCTACGGTCAGGAGTCGAATCCGACCACTTGGCGGCTGGCGGCCATGAACCTCGCCATCCAGGGGATGGACTACAACCTCGGGCGCGAAAACGGTGATACCTTCACCCGCAACCAGCACCCGGACTTGCGCGCCGACTTTGTGCTGGCCAACCCGCCGTTCAATATCAGCGACTGGTGGCATGGTAGCCTCGAGGGGGATCCGCGCTGGGTCTACGGTACGCCGCCTGTGGGCAACGCCAACTATGCGTGGCTGCAGCATATGCTCTACCACCTCAAGCCCAATGGCCGTGCCGGTATCGTGCTGGCCAACGGCTCGATGAGCTCGAGCCAGAACAGCGAAGGCGACATTCGCCGTGCGATGGTGGAGGCGGACGTGGTGGAGTGTATGGTGGCCCTGCCGGGCCAGCTTTTCTTCAACACCCAGATCCCGGCCTGCCTCTGGTTCCTCGCCAAGAACAAGACCCGCCGTCAGGGTGAGGTGCTGTTTATCGATGCCCGCAAGCTGGGCACCATGGTTAGCCGGGTGCAGTGTGAACTCGATGAGAGCGCGATTGCCCGTATCGCCGATACCTTCCACGCTTGGAAAGGGGACGGGGAGTGCGAGCAGTCTTACGAGGATGTAGCGGGCTTCTGCCGCAGCGTAACCCTGGCTGAGATCGCCGAACACGGCCATGTGTTGACTCCTGGCCGCTATGTAGGGGCCGAAGAGGTGAAGGAGAACGATGAAGCCTTTGCCGACAAGATGGTTCGCCTAACCAAACAACTTGGTGACCAGATGACCAAGGGGACCGAGCTGGATCAGCTGATCCGCCAAAAGCTGGGAGGGTTAGGGTATGAGTTCTGAGTTTTTACCAACAAAACTAGGGGAGGTGCTCGACTTTGCAAATGGAAAAACCAGCCCTGAGCGGTCGAATAATGGCCGATGGCCGGTTTACGGATCCAATGGGATAATTGGCACTGCCGACGCAACCAATTCTATAGCGGATACGATTGTGATCGGTCGAGTTGGCTCATATTGCGGTTCAGTATATCTCTCGGCAACTCAATGCTGGGTAACAGATAACGCTATTCGTGGCAATCCGAAGGGGAACAATTCTGCCGTTTTTTTGTTCTATTTGCTCAAACATCTCAATCTGAACAATTGGCGTAGTGGCTCTGGACAGCCGTTGCTCAACCAGTCGATCTTGAACTCTATTGATGTCTATATTCCCGAGCCGCCAGAGCAACAAGAGATTGGTACGTTTTTATCTTGCATTGACGACCGCATCGCCCTACTGCGCGAGACCAACGCCACGCTGGAGGCCATCGCGCAGGCGCTGTTCAAGTCGTGGTTTGTTGACTTCGACCCGGTCCATGCCCGTGCTCGTGGCGAGCAACCGGCAGGTCTGGCCCCCGAGCTCGCAGCCCTGTTCCCCGACAGCTTCGAAGAGTCAGCCCTTGGCATGGTGCCGAAGGGGTGGCAGGCTGAACCACTTGATGAAATCGCCGATTTTCTCAATGGGCTGGCATTGCAAAAATACCCACCTGAAGGTGACGAGACGCTTCCGGTCATAAAGATTGCGCAGCTCCGCAAGGGTGATACGGTGGGCGCTGACCGCGCCAGCCGCAATATTAAGCCTGAATACATCATTCAGAATGGTGATGTGCTCTTCTCATGGTCGGGAAGTCTTGAGGTTGAGGTTTGGTGTGGTGGAGAAGGCGCGTTGAATCAACATCTGTTCAAGGTTACATCGCAGCGTTTTCAGAAGTGGTTTTACCTTCGTTGGACAAAGACTCATCTAACTAACTTCAAACATATTGCCGCCAGTAAAGCCACCACGATGGGGCACATTCAACGCAAACACCTCACAGAGGCCATGGTTGTTGTCCCTTCATCCCAAGTTTTGGCTGAGGCTGACAAGATTTTCGGGCCACTTTTGGACCAATGGATCAACAACGCAGAACAAGCACAAACCCTCGCCAACTTGCGCGATACCCTGCTACCCCGTCTGATCTCCGGCCAACTGCGCTTGCCGGATGCCGAACAACAACTCAAGGACCTCGCTGTATGACGGCCGCTGTTGTAAACGCCACTGCCTTTACCAATGAACACTTCCCGCGCCTGTTGGCTCAGCTCAAGTCGATGGGCGACAGAGCCCACTTCGATAGCGAACAGAGCGAACTCTATCTCCAGTTTATCGAGCAGTTCCCGCTCGACTCGTTGCCTAACCTGACCCTTGAGCAGTACTGCGTGGGCAAGGGGGATGGCAACTCGTTCTGCTGGTGGATCGAGCGTGGTCTACAGCCCGTGCTGGCCCGCTATATGCCCGGTACCTCCAAGGGGCACCTTATCTACTTTTTGGGGAATGGGTCTGTCTACAAGAACAAACGGTTAGCGGACTTGAGTGATGAAGAGGCGTTGCGCTATACGCTCAAGGTGCAACACTGCGTGGCGGCAGCCGACCCTGATGGTGACCTGAGCTGGATAGATGATGACCAAGAGATCTATCGGCGAGCCGGGGTTGATGCACGAGTGACCATGAGTAATGGCCGAAAATTGAGGTTGGTCACCTGCTATCAGCCATCGCGTATGTTGCCAATATCTTCCCCTGGCCATCTTGGTCACTTTCTTAACGTGTTGGGGTGGCCGTCAGACGATATTCCTCCTGAAAACCAATCCATTGGGCGTATGCAGCGCCTGATGCGTTATTACGACCTGGCCCGCGAGTCGTTACCTGAATTGACCCCATATGGCTTTATGTTGGGCCTGTATGACGAGTCGTTGGGACTGGCACCGCCAAAGGCAGACAAGGATGATAGCGGGAGTGATGATGAGGATGACACCATGAGCGAAGCAAACGACAACCCGGTGATACCCAAGGCCAACGCGCCGTTGAACCAGATCCTCTTCGGCCCGCCCGGTACCGGCAAAACCTATCACACCATCAACAAGGCGCTGGCCATTCTCGACCCCGACTGTCTGGCGCAACACGGCGATGATGAGAGCCCAGAGGCCCGCAAGGTGCTTAAAACGCGCTTTGACGAGCTGGTCAAGGAGGGACGTATCGACTTTGTGACCTTCCACCAGAGCTTCAGTTATGAAGACTTTGTGGAGGGGATCCGTGCCGAGAGTGACGGAGACAGTGGTCAACTGACCTATGACGTGGTTGATGGCGTCTTCAAGCGCATGTGTGACGCGGTGGCCGCCAAAGTCACGCGCAGCGACAGCCATGAGGCGATGACGCTGGAGGGGCGCCGGGTCTGGAAGATGTCGCTTGGCAATACTCAGGGCGATGATGCCCATATCTTTGACGACTGCATTGAGCAGGGTCTTATCCGGTTGGGCTATGGCAGCTCTCACGACTATAGCGAGTGTCGGACCCGCAGCGACGTTCAGCGCGTGTTGGAGCGGTCGGTGGGCAAGATAGACAACGCCTATGACTACACAGTGACCAGCGTGATGACGCTGGTGAACCGGATGAAGATTGGCGACCTCGTGGTGGTCACCGACGGCAACTTCAAGTTCCGTGCTATCGGCGAGATTACCGGTGATTATCGCTGTGAAGAGCATTACGAGCGGGATGATAGCTACGCGCAGGTCAGGCCGGTCAAGTGGCTATGCCAGTTTAGCCCCTCGCTCCCATGCGGTGAGCTGATCAACGGCCGCTTTAGCCAGATGACGCTCTATGAATTGAAGGCACCGACCTTGATCCCGGAGAAGCTGCTTGCTCTGGTCAATGCCACTGCATCACAAGCTGGGTCGCAGAGTGAAGCGGGCGCGACACCATCAAACAAACGTGTACTGATCATAGACGAGATCAACCGGGGCAACGTTTCGCGCATCTTCGGTGAGTTGATCACCCTGATAGAGCCAAGCAAGCGAGCTGGGGCAAGCGAGGCGCTGACCACTACTCTGCCTTACTCCAAGCGCCCCTTTAGCGTACCGGACAACCTCTACCTTATCGGCACCATGAACACCGCCGACCGATCCTTGGCTGGACTCGATATCGCGCTGCGTCGCCGCTTTGTGTTTGAAGAGATGCCGCCCAGGGCCGATTTACTTGACGGCGTGGTCATCGAGGATGAGGGGCACAAGGTAGACGTAGGTCGCTTGCTGCATACGCTGAATCAGCGCATCGAGGTGCTGCTGGACCGCGACCATTGCCTTGGCCATGCCTACTTTATGCCGCTCAAAGCGGCTGCCAAGCCAACCTTGGCGCAGTTGGGATACATCTTCCAGCATCAGATCCTGCCGCTATTGCAGGAGTACTTCTTTGAGGACTGGCAGCGTATCGCCTGGGTGCTCAATGATCATCGCAAGAGCCGCGCTGAGGCGATGTTCCTCACGCCTCCCAAACTCGATATCAAGACCCTGCTTGGTGATATAGCGGTTGGGGGGCAGCGCCAACGTTGGTGCATCAATGAGAAGGCGTTTACGCGTATTGAGGCCTATGCCTTGACCATCGAGGGTGACAAGGGGGCGCAGTGAAGGCTCCCATCACGGTTCGTGAGTATGGTCGGCTAACCGTTAGAGATAACGCTGTTGATACGCTGACGCTTGCCCATATAGACCCGGTTGATTTCGATTGGCTATGTCAGTTGAGCCAGCGCTACAAGGTAAGCCATGCACCCGCTCTTGCGCAGGTGGAAGATAGCCGGACCTTGCAACTGGACAACTACGTGGGGGTGATAGAGACCCCCACCGGGCAGGTGATCGAGATCCTGCCCAAGACCGCCAATGAGGATGACCCACTCGAGGATGGTCGTGAGTTGATCCGCCGGATGCTGGAACGAGCCCTGGATCTGCCCCCCCGTGAAACGGCGGAGGCGTCGCTGGAACGCTTTGATATGCCGCTTAACGAGTGGGTTATCGCGCGCTTTCTGGCCGAGCTCGATCAACTGGTCAAACGCGGCGTGCGCAGTGACTATCAGCGCCTTGAGGCGACCGAGCCGTTCTTGCGTGGTCAGCTGGATGTCGCCCGGCAGATGCGCCAGCCACCGGGCCGGGGCCACCACTTTGCGTTACGTTACGACCTCTTCTTGCCCGACCGGGCCGAGAACCGGCTGCTCAAGCGGGCGCTGGAGACCGTCGCCAATGCGACTCAGCACCCGGACAATTGGCGGTTGGCACAGGAGCTGCGCCACTTGCTGGTGGATGTGCCTGCCAGCCGCGATGTAGAAGGGGACTTCAGACTGTGGCGACATGACCGCTTGATGGCTCACTATCAAGGTGTTCGGCCGTGGTGTGAGCTCATCCTCTATCGTGCCATGCCGAGTGCCCTGAATGGTGAGTGGCGCGGCATCAGCCTGCTGTTCCCCATGGAGAAGCTGTTCGAGCGCTATGTAGAGTCGTGCCTGCGTGAACAGCTGTTGCCCGATGCCAACCTCAAGGCCCAGGTGGCCAGTCAGTACCTTTGCACCCAGCAAGGCAAGCAGATGTTCCGGTTACAGCCGGACCTCTTGTTGCAGCACGGCAACAAGCGTTGGGTGATGGATGTGAAGTGGAAGCGGCTCGATAGCAGCGACCGTGACGGCAAGTACGGCATCAGCCAGGGTGACCTATACCAGCTGTTCGCTTATGGCCACAAGTACCTGACCGAGCAAGATGATGGTCATCTGGTATTGATTTATCCATCATGGAGCCAGCTCAAAGTTCCACTCGAACCTTTTTGTTATGATGCCCGACTGACGTTGTGGGTCTTGCCGTTTGACTTGGCTGCCAGTTCGTCCCACCGGCTGATATTGCCTTGCCAGCCGGGGGCGGATTCTGCGTGCGAACTGCGCTTGCCACTGAGGCCCACCGAGCCCGCCTGACGGGCGTTTCTCCCTGTTGATGAGTGATGGTGCATGACCGAAGATCAGTTGGAACAAGAGGTGCTGGGGTGGCTGGCCGAGGTGGGCTATCGGGTGGTGTGTGGCTACGATGTCGCCCCCGATTCTGATAACCCGTGGCGTGAGCAGTTCCAGCAAGTGCTGCTGCGCGAGCGCTTGCGGGAGGCGATTGCCCGGCTCAACCCCTCCGTGCCGCTGGTGGCGCGTGAAGATGCGCTGACCCAAGTGGTCAACCTCGATACCCCGGCGCTGCTGTCGGCCAACCGGGCATTTCACCGCTTGCTGGTGAATGGAGTGCCAGTCCAGTACCAGCGGGATGGCGAAACGGTGGGGGACTTTGTCCGCCTCGTTGACTTCGAGCAGCCCACCGCCAACGAGTGGCTCGCCATCAACCAGTTCTCTATCAAGGGGCCCAAACACACCCGCCGCCCCGACATCATCCTCTTCATCAACGGGCTGCCGCTGGTGGTGCTGGAGCTCAAGAACCCAGCCGATGTGAATGCCGACATCTGGAAGGCATTTGATCAGTTGCAGACCTACAAGGAGCAGATCCCCGACCTGTTTCAGTACAACGAGATCATGATTGCCTCCGATGGTAGCGAGGCGCGGATGGGATCGCTGTCTGCGGATGCCGAACGCTTTATGCAGTGGCGCACTGTGGATGGGGTCAACCTCGACCCCTACGGTGAGTTTGGCGAGCTGGAGACCATGGTGCGCGGCATTCTGTCCCCGGCCATGTTGCTCGATTACCTGCGCTTCTTCGTGCTGTTTGAAGACGACGGCCGGTTGGTCAAGAAGATCGCCGGTTACCATCAGTTCCATGCGGTCAGGGCGGCCATCGAGCAGGTGGTGCTCGCATCGCGTCCAGACGGCAGCCACAAGGGCGGGGTGGTGTGGCATACCCAGGGTAGTGGCAAGAGCATCACCATGACCTGCTTTGCGGCGCGAGTGATGCGAGACGCCGCGATGGAGAACCCGACCATCGTCGTCATCACTGACCGCAATGACCTTGATGGCCAGCTCTTCGGGGTCTTCTCACTCTCGCAAGATCTGCTGCGCGAGCAGCCGGTGCAAGTGAGTACGCGAGGTGACCTGCGTGACAAGCTTGGCAACAGACCCTCTGGTGGCATCGTGTTCACGACCATCCAGAAGTTCATGCCCGGCGAGGATGAGGACACGTTCCCTGTGCTCAGCGACCGCGCCAACATCGTGGTCATCGCGGATGAAGCACATCGAACCCAGTACGGTTTCAGCGCCTCGCTCAAAGCGCCAGGCAAGGTTGCAGAAGGGGCTGCGCGCTATCAGGTCGGGTATGCACAGCACTTGCGCGACGCGCTGCCCAACGCGACGTTCGTGGCCTTTACCGGTACGCCCGTATCAGCGGAAGACCGCGACACTCGCGCCGTCTTTGGCGACTACATCCACGTCTACGACATGCAGCAGGCCAAGGACGATGGTGCCACGGTTGCCATCTACTACGAGTCACGCTTGGCCAAGTTGTCACTTAATAACGAAGAGCTTCCCCACATCGACGACGAAGTGGATGAGTTGGCCGAGGATGAGGAAGAGAGCGAGCAGGCCAAGCTTAAGTCACGGTGGGCAGCCTTGGAGAAGGTGGTTGGCAGCAAGCCAAGAATTGAGCGGGTTGCCGCCGATCTGGTGGCCCACTTCGAAGAGCGCAATCAGGCGCAGCATGGCAAGGCCATGGTGGTCGCCATGAGCCGCGAGATTTGCGTGCACTTGTATGATGCCATCGTGGCCCTGCGCCCCGACTGGCATGACCCGGACCCCGACAAGGGGGCCATCAAGATCGTGATGACCGGTAGCGCTTCTGACAAGGCATTGCTGCGGCCCCACATCCATGCCACCCAAGTGAAGAAACGGCTGGAGAAGCGCTTCAAAGACCCGAGTGACCCGCTCAAGCTGGTCATCGTGCGTGATATGTGGCTGACCGGCTTCGATGCGCCCTGCGTGCATACCCTCTATGTGGACAAGCCGATGAAGGGCCACAACCTGATGCAGGCGATTGCACGGGTGAACCGGGTGTTCAAGGACAAGCAAGGCGGGCTGGTGGTCGATTACATCGGGATCGCCAACGAGCTCAAGAGCGCCATCAAGGAGTACACCGCCAGCAAAGGACGGGGCAAGCCGACCGTCGATGCCCATGAGGCCTACGCGGTGTTGGAGGAGAAACTCGATATCCTGCGCGCCCTGCTGCATGGCTTTGATTACAGCGACTACCTCACCGGTGGCCACAAGTTGCTCGCCGGGGCCGCCAACTTTATTCTTGGCCTTGAGGATGGCAAGAAGCGCTTTGCCGACAACGCGCTGGCGATGAGCAAGGCGTTCACGCTCTGCTGCACCCTTGACGAGGCCAAGGCAGTGCGGGAAGAAGTGGCCTTCTTGCAGGCGGTCAAAGTGTTGTTGACCAAGAAGGCGATCTCCCAAAAGAAGAAAACCGACGAAGAGCGCGACTTGGCCATTCGCCAGATCATCGGCAATGCGGTGGTATCGGGCGATGTGGTCGATGTGTTTGAAGCGGTGGGGCTCGACAAGCCCAATATCGGCCTGCTCGATGATGAGTTTCTGGCCGAGGTGCGCAACCTGCCGGAGCGCAATCTTGCGGTGGAGTTGCTGGAGCGACTGCTGGAGGGGGAGATCAAGTCGAAGTTCGCGACCAACCTCTCCCAGGAGAAGAAGTTCTCGGAGATGCTGACCAAGGTGATCGCACGCTATCAGAACCGCTCCATCGAAACCGCACAGGTGATCGAGGAGCTGATCGACATGGCCAAGAAGTTTGCCGCCGTAAGCAAGCGGGGGCAGGCCTTGGGCCTTAACGATGACGAGCTCGCCTTCTATGATGCCTTGGCCAACAACGAGGCGTCGGTGCGTGAGCTGGGGGACGAGATACTGGCCAAGATAGCCCATGAGCTGACAGCCAACCTGCGCCGTAGCGTGACCGTGGATTGGAGCAGCCGCGAAAGCGTGCGCGCCAAACTGCGGCTGATGGTCAAGCGCATCCTGCGCAAGTACAAGTACCCGCCAGACCAGCAGGAAGAGGCTGCTCAGCTGGTTCTGGCGCAGGCAGAGAGCTTGTGTGAGGTGTGGTGTTGAGTGGGGGAGGCGCGAGCCTCCCTCACCTTATCTATCAAGATGTGTAGATATGGCTTACTTCAGTATGACGCTGCCTGAAGGTATCTGGTTGGCCTCTTCGAGGCTCAGGTAGCGTGGGCCTTGTACGCTGGCCAGTGACTTGAATAACCACGGATGCGGCTTTAGCCAAGCTTTGGTGTCTTCGTAAACGTCTCCACCGACCACGAAGTAACGACCATCACACCCGTCATCGTGTAGTTCATTGGCATCAGGTGTCGAGAGTTTCAGCTGGCAGCCTTCGATGACAACCACGACTTGAGACTTGTAAACCCCAATGACGGTGGAGATTTTGTTGGCCATATCACTTGAAACCCGCCAAGCGCTAATGGCGCCCTTGTAAGCACCTCGGCTGGAGTAGGTCTCTACCAAGTTGACTACCAATGCCGTCACAATACGTACCTCGTTAAGTTGTTTGGAATGCGGTTTGTTGCTAGTGACCTGCATAGCCACCGATGAACGTGTTGATAGGGTCAGCGCGACTTGAAGTAGGCGACCTTTTCAAGGAAGTAGCGACCCAGTTCACCTTGATGTTGGTTCGCTTCGCTTTCTGCGCTGGCCAAGTGACCGTTGCGCTCCTTCCATACCGCGTATGCGGCGGCCTTCTCGACCTCGACCCGTTCTTGCTGCTCTTTCGGTAGGGCACACAGACTGTGACTCATACTGACCTCTTTGTTATTTGTTGACACCATGGTACGCCATCACTGTCATGTGGGGCTTGCGCTGGTTCAAAGGTGGTGCGCTATAATGACTGTGTATAAATACAGGCGTTTTACCATGAAGCTGTTAACCCCAGACCTATCACCCGCCGAGGTGACCATCCCGCTGTTCTTGCACCGCGCCTCTTGCGGCTTTCCCAGCCCAGCCAGCGACTATCTGGAAGGGAAGTTGGACCTCAACACCCACTGCGTGGCCCACCCTGCAGCAACCTTCTATCTGCGTGCCGAGGGGGAGAGCATGACCGGGGTCGGCATCTTTCCCGGTGACTTGCTGGTGGTCGATAAGAGCCTCACCCCGCGCAATGGTGATGTGGTGATTGCACTACTCGATGGCGGCTTCACGGTAAAGACCTTGCAGCTCAAGCCGAGGTTGCGGCTGTTGCCAGCCAATCCGGCGTTCGCGCCTATCGACCCTTGTATGAGCGTCTCCCTGGAGTTGTTCGGAGTGGTCACCCATGTGATTGGCAATCTGAGGCAGCGTGATGGCTATAGCGCTCGTTGATGTAAACAACTTCTACGCCAGCTGTGAGCGGTTGTTTCGCCCTGAGCTGCGTGGCCTGCATATTCCGGCCGATCATGAACACCGATTCTGGTTCAACGTGAACACCATTTCCGGACCAACGTGAACGCTCATTCCGGTTCAACCTGAACACTTTGCACCTCCTTTCCGGAAACAGTGTTCAACATCCCGGAATCACTGTTCACATTCACCAGAATCATCCTTAACGCATTGATTTAACAACCTTTGATACGCTCTCCCTTTTGCCAGGGAAGAGCCTATGTCTGCCAAGAGGATTGCAATGCGTAAAATTCGTGAAGTGCTGCGACTGCGGCTGGAAGCTGACCTCTCTGTTCGCCAGATAAGTTGCTGCACCAAGGTCAGCGTTGGCTCCATCCAGAAACTCCTCAAAAGTGCCCAGACGCTCGGCCTGACCTGGCCTTTACCTATCGAGCTTGATGATGGCCAACTGGCGGCCCTGTTCTATCCGCAGGCCGATACCACCATCTCGGCCCGCCATGTTGTACCGGATTGGCCCTCTGTCCATCAGGAGCTCAAGCGCAAGGGGGTCTCCAAACAGCTGCTCTGGGAGGAGTACACCCAGCGCTATCCCAATAGCTGTTACAGCTACTCCCAGTTCTGTGACCGTTACAAGTCCTGGTGTCAGTTGCAAAAGCGCTCCATGCGCCAGATCCATAAGGCGGGGGAAAAGCTCTTTATCGACTACTGCGGGCCCACGGTGCCCATCGTCTCGCCGACTACGGGTGAGGTCCGTCAGGCCCAGATCTTTGTCGCCGTGCTCGGTGCGTCCAACTACACCTTTGCCGAGGCCACCTGGTCCCAGTCACTGCCGGACTGGCTGCAAAGCCATGTCCGTGCCTTTGAGTTTTTCGGTGGTACACCGGCACTACTGATCCCCGACAACCTCAAGAGCGGTGTCAGCAAGGCTTGCCGATACGATCCCGAGCTCAACCCCAGCTACCAGCAGTTGGCCGAGCATTATCAGGTGGCGGTGATGCCAGCTCGTCCTTACAAGCCCAAGGACAAAGCCAAGGCCGAGGTGGGTGTGCAGATCGTCGAGCGCTGGATCCTGGCCCGTCTACGCCATCAGACCTTCTTCTCGCTTGCCGAGCTCAACCAGTGCATCCGGGCTTTGTTAAATGAGCTCAACGAGCGCCCGTTCAAGCAACTGCCCGGTAACCGACGCGAGGCGTTTGAGCAGTTGGACCGCCCGGCACTGGGGTCACTACCGGTGCATCCCTATCGCTATGTCGCCATCAAAACGGTCAAGGTCAACATCGACTATCACGTCAGCTATGAGCAGCACCATTACTCGGTGCCGCACCAGTATGTGGGTCAGCAACTGGAGCTCCATGCGGGCGATACCCTGCTTCAGGTTTATCACCAGCAACAGCTGGTCGCGAGCCATCCGCGTAAAACCATCCCGGGAATGAGCACACTCCCTGAGCACATGCCGGAACGTCACAGCAAGCAGCAACGCTGGACGCCAGGGCGTCTTAAGCAGTGGGCTGCCGACATCGGACCGGGCACCTTGTGCTGGGTTAGCGAACGGCTGGCAGAGAAAGCCCATGCCGAGCAGGCATACCGACTCTGCCTGGGACTGCTGAGTCTTAGCCGGGAGTATCCGCCATCACGAGTCGAAGCCTGTTGCCAGCTGGCCAACCGGGAAGGACTGGTGCGGCTCAAGCTGCTCAAGCCGGTGCTGACCAGTGGCCGCGACCAACTGCCCGCAAGTCCGCTCAGTTATCCAGAACTGCCGCAAGAGCACGAGAACATCCGCGGCCCCCAGAGCTTCCACTAGAGAGGATACGTCCCATGACCCAACAAACGCTGACCCGCTTGAGACACCTGAAACTGACTGGCATGGCGGATGCCGTG
>NZ_JAPDCD010000051.1:0-27809 GCF_027705695.1 Aeromonas sp. QDB62
GAAGCCAAGGCCCCAGAGGTATAGTGTGAAAAAAGCCAATAAAAACAATGCCAGTCAGGCTTAACTGACTGGCATTAGCCCCATGAGCCCACTGATCGCCATCGCCATCACTACTGGAATTCTCTCCGCCGTCTGGGGCTGGATTGCCGTCGCGTTCGGCCTTATCTCCTGGGTCGGCTTTCTCGGCTGCACCAGCTATTTCGCGTCAAGCGGCGGCTACAAGGCGCTGCTGCAGACCATCTTCTGCAACACCAGCGGCATGCTGTGGGCGCTGCTGCTGATCCATGGTGGTGACCTGTGGGGTGCTGGCGTGGCTGGCTATGTGATGACGGGGGTGGTGGCAACCCTGATGTGCGTGCAGGCCAAGCAGCAGTGGCTCGGCTACATTCCCGGCACCTTTGCCGGTTGCTGTGCCACCTTCGGGGCGGCTGGCGAGTGGCGGCTGATCCTGCCTTCCCTCATCATTGGCGCCTTGTTCGGTTACCTGATGAAGGCGAGCGGCCTCTGGCTCTCCCATAAAACCCAGAAAGCCGACGCCGCTCCGGCGGTGATTGATCCCGCCTGATTTATCCCTTCGATTTGAAGTTTGCTGCTTCGATACCGTGCCGATTCAATAACTTGTAAAAATCGGTACGGTTTCTGCCCGCCATGTTGGCCGCCAGAGTCACGTTGCCCTCGGTGGTGCGCAGCAAACGGATCAGATACTCCTTCTCGAATTCGGCACGCGCCTCGTTGAACGAGGGGATACCGCCACCGCCGCCGCTCAGGGCAGACTCCACCATGGATACCCCGATCACCGGGCTGCAACAGAGGCTGGCGAGCTGTTCCACCACGTTGCAGAGCTGGCGCACGTTACCGGGCCAGGCCGCGGCCGCCAGCATCGCCAGCGATTCGGGCGAAAAACCCATGGCGGCGCAGTCGCTGTGGCGGCTGCGGTAATCGTCGAGCGCCTGACGGGCCAGCAGGGGAATATCCTCACTGCGGGCACTGAGAGACGGCAGGGTGATATTGGCGACGTTGAGGCGATAGAAGAGATCTTCCCGAAAGCGCCCCTCCTCCATCGCCTTGACCAGATCCTGATGGCTGGAGCTGAGCACCCGCACCTCCGGCGTGCCCTGACCATACTCCTCCATCACCTGCAGCAGCTTGGCCTGCAAGGATTCGGAGAGGCTGCCAATCTCGTCGAGAAACAGGGTCGCTCCCTTGGCCTGCTCGAACAGCCCGGATTGGCCATCTTCGCCAAACAGCTGCAAGTCGAGTGACGCCCACGGAATGGCGGCGCAGTTGATGGTGTAGATCGGCTTGTCACGGCGCTGGCTGGCCTGATGCAGTGCCTGCGCCATCGCCCCCTTGCCGGAACCGGACGGCCCCATGATCAGCACCGGCACCTCCATGGTGGCGATGCTGTGGGCCTGAATCAGCAGCTGCTCCAGCTGGGGGTTGCGGGTCAGGATCAGCGACTGCCACTCCTGCTGCTGTTTCGGCCGCGTCAGGCTCAGCGCATGTTCGATGGTGGCGAACAGCTCATCCTTGTTGATGGGTTTGGTCAGAAAGCTGAACACGCCGGAGCGGGTCGCCTGAATGGCGTCCGGGATGGTGCCGTGGGCGGTCATAATGATCACCGGCAAACCCAGCCACTGGGCCTGGATCCGCTCGAACAGCGCCAGACCGTCCATGCCGGCCATCCGCAGATCGCTCAGCACCAGATCGGCCCGTTGCTGACGCAACCGGTCGAGGGCCCCTTCCGCACTGTCGGCGGTATCCACTTCATAACCCTGACTGCGCAGCCGCATGCTCATCAGTTTGAGCAGGCTGACGTCGTCATCCACCAACAGGATCCGGCTCATGGTATGACCTCACGATTCTCGTTCAGCTTGCGCTGGTTGAGCTGGTCGTCGATGGCGGTCAGCTGTTCGATCTGGCGGCGCAACCGCTGGATCTCCTGACTCTGGTCATCGCGACGGCTGTCGCGAGCCAGCAGCTGCTCGCCGAGGGCGATCCAGCTGCGTAAAAAGGCCTGCGCATCGAGCCCCAGCTCGGGCAGCATCTTCTTCAGGCGCGCCAGCCCGGCGGTGCGATTGGCCACCGATTCGGCGGGGTGGGAATCGACCATCGCCAGACTGACCCGGCTCTCCAGATCGTCGGCCCCTTTCAGCCGCTGACGCTCCTGCACCCGTTGCTGGGGGTGACTGGCCAGCAGCCAGTCGGAGTATTGCAGACGCACCTGCATCTCCTTGTTGGCAAACTCCATCCGCTTGGCAAAAGCGATATCGGAGGAGTCCCGCTGTGGCTGTTGCGGCAGCAAGGCGCAACCCGCGAGCAGCCCGACCATCAGCGCTGGAAATACGCGTTGTATCTTCATAGTCCTCATTTCAACGTCAACCTGAAGCAGACATCCGCCTGTTCATCCTCTACCAGAACCAGTTCTCCCCCCAGGCTGGTGGCAGACTCGCGGGCGATGGAGAGGCCCATGCCAGAGCCTTTCAAGAGACCTTGCCGCACTGTGCTGCCCTGCTCGAAGGGTTCAAAAATTCGTTGCTGATCGGCCACGGGGATCTCGGGTCCCTCGTTGGCCACCTCCAGCCAGCTTGTCTGTTCGTCCTGCCCTGCCCTGATCCAGATATTGCCCCCGCTGGCGCCGTAACTGACGGCGTTGGAGAAGAGGTTATCGAGGATCAGTCGCAGCCGGTAGGGCTCCGCCCACAGGGTAACCGGCACGGTCGGCAAGTGTACACGGATCTGCTTGGACTCCAATGCCAGCCGGTACTCTGCAGAAAGTTCCGACAACATCGGCAGCAGGGGAACGGGCTCCAGTTCGAAGGCCTCCTGCTGACTGAGCCGGTTGAAGTCGAGCAGCCGCTCGATCAGGGTCTGCAGGCGGCGACTGTTCTCGTCGAGCATCTGGCAGATCTCCAGCTGATCCGGGGTCAACGGCCCCACCAGCTGTTCGCAGAGCAGATCCGTGCCCTCTCGCAGCACCGCCAGCGGCGTCTTGAGCTCGTGGGAGACATGGCGAAGGAACTGGTACTTCTGCAGCTCCAGCTCCTTGAGTTTGTCGTGCAGCCAGACGATCCGCTCCCCCAGCAACACCAGCTCGGCGGGGCCATCAACCGGGCTGGGATCGGGTTCGACCCCGGCCCCCAGACTCAAGATGCGCGACTCAATCTGTCGTACCGGGTGGATGATGAGGTAGGTGAAGATAAAGACCAGCAGCAGGCTGATGGCCGCCACAACACCGCTCACCCACCAGAGTTCGCGGGTCAGCTCCGCGATGGTCAGTTGTACCCGATCGATGTGTTCATCAACCCGGCTGCGGGTGACCACTTCGAGCTGCTTGTTGGCATCGTTGAACTGTTCGAGCTTGTCGCCCGCCACCGCCGTCCGGGCCAGCGCGGCATCCTGCAAACTGTCGAGCCATGCCAGCCCCTGATCGAGCCCGCGGTAGAGCTGGCCATCGGAGATGGAGCTGCGATGTTCCGCCAGCAACACCCGATACCCGTCGAGTTGCTGCTGGTAGCTGGTGAGGCTGCGCCTGTCCCCCAGCACCGCGAAGCGGCGCAAGGTGCGTTCGATATCGATGGCTTGCGCCGTCAGCAGGGTGGCACGGCGGGTATCCTTGACCGCCCGCACCATCTCGTCGTTGGTGAGCTGGCTGAGGTGGGCAAGGGCGGTGCTGTTGTGCCAGATCATCCCGCCCAGCGGCATCAACACCAGCGCGAATCCCATCAATACCACCTGCAGCAGGGAGCGTGGGCGAACCTTGGTCATCATCTCTTCTCTTGCATTCTCACCGGTGCGCCAGCATAGCCGCACCGTCCCAAAAAACAAAACCGGCCAACGGGCCGGTTTGGATTATCTGAATTGTGGTGATTCACGCCAGCGCGACAGAGGCCAGACAGATAATCAGGATCATCGCCAGCGCGCCCGAGGCGGTCAACAGCGCCCATTTCAGCTCCACACTCATGCAAACCTCCTTTCTGCCAATCAGTGCCGGATCACAATAGATAAAACAATGTTAAGCCATAGTTAATCCGATAACCGTGAGCTGCGTATACATTTCAGATGAGCCCAACCCCGGGAAGGTGAGCATGTTCTATCTGTGTAGCATTGGTTCCAATCTTGACCCGCATACCCATGTCAGCCGCGCGCTGGCCGAGCTGCTTGCGCACGTCGGCCCCCTGCAGCTGAGTTCGGTGATCCGCACCAAGCCGGTGGGAATGCACTCCAGCCACGACTTTCTCAACTGCCTGCTGGTGGTGGAGAGTCCGCTCGATGCCGTCCGCCTCAAGCAGCGCTTTGTCGCCCTCGAAGTGGCTCACGGCCGGGATCGCAGCGATCCGCTCTGCAAGGTGCACGATCGCCCGCTCGACATCGATATTCTGGCCAGCAACACGCACGGCGACTTCGCCACGGCAGAGGTCGATTCCTATCTGGCGGAACTGCTGGCCGAGCTGTACGGCCATGGCGAGGTGCATGACCCCAAGGTGGCGCTGCAGGTGGCGCTTCACGGCCCATCGGACAAGCCCGGCAAGGGCTTGCTGACCCGGCAGGTCGGGCTGGGGCCGCTGGTGCTCGGCAACCCCTCAGAGGGTAGCCAGCGCGCGCCCGCCATCCACCTTGATGCTGGCTCCCGTCATATAACTGTTCCCCACCAGTAGCTGCACCGCCTGCCAGATGGGCTCAAGCCCTCCCTCCCGCGCCAGCGGTGTTTTCGCCAACACCAGCTGGCGCCAGCTCTCGTCATGTTCATCGAGAAACAGGATCGGCCCCGGCTCTATGGTGTTGACCCGCACAGTGGGCGCCAGCTCGCGGGCAAAGCTCATGGCCAGCGAATGGGCGCCCGCCTTGGTGGCTACATAGCTGGCAAAACGGGGGGACGGGGCATGGATATAGATATCGGTGATGTGAATGATGCTGGCGTTGGGATTGCTGGCTAGCTGTGGGGACAGCGCCCGATTGAGCTGGAAAGGGGCCGCCATGTGCACCCGGTAGAACTGCTCGAACTGGGCCAGCTGCGCTGCCGGATCGGCCACCTGCGGCTCGAAGGCCGAGGCGTTGTGGATCACCAGCGCCAGATCCTGATGGGCCGCCAGCACATCGATCAGCTTGCCCACGTCCTCTTCCCGGCCAAAATCCGCCTGCACCAGCTCGACCCCCAGCGCCGCCAGCGTGGCCAGCTCCGGCCGCTCGCTGCGATAGCTGCCCGTCACCTGCCAGCCCGCCGCCACCAGCTGTTCACAGAGATAAAACCCGAGTCGACGGCCGCAGCCCGTTACCAATGCACGCATACGATCTCCTTTCCCTTTCATGGTCTTGCATGAACGAAGCCCGCCTGCCAGCGGATCACCGCCGATGGCCGGTGCCTATCAATCCCTGCGGCACAAGCCATTGGTCGCGGGCCACCCGGCCGCCCCATAGTGGCGACATCCCCTCTTGCGGAGTCATCACCATGCTGAAAGTGCACCACCACATGGGTCGCCTGACCCACTCCCTCACCGCCGGACTCGGCCTGGCCGAGGCGCTGGATCGCCTGCATCAATCGGGCCTTGGCGGCCTGCCGGTGCTGGATGAGCAGAAACGGCTGATCGGCTTTCTCTCCGAACAAGACTGCATCCCCAGCCTGCTCACCGGCAGCTACCACTGCGATACCCGCACCCGGGTGGAGGATCTGATGAACCGCACGCCCCTCTCGGTCGGGCCGGATGACAGCATTCTGGAGCTGGCTCGCCAGATGGCCGAGGCCAAGCCCAAGATCTACCCGGTGCTGCAACAGGGCAAGGTGATCGGCATCATCAGCCGCCGTCAGGTGATGCAGGCCCTCAACCAGCAGATGAAGGTGTGTCAGCAGACCTAGATCTGGTAACGCCCCTTGTCACCGATATCGAAGTGCAGGGGCATTCGCCACTTGGCCAGCGCCAGCAAGCTCAACAGGGCCCCGCAGACCAGCGCCACCAGTGCGGCGGCCCACTCCACCCGCAACAACTCCAACAGCCATAGCGCCGGCAGCAGCACGGGCACCAGCTTGATGCCGGGAATGGCGAAGCAAAACTGCTCCTTGAACGCCAGCCCGGAGAGCGTCGCCAACGCCGCGCCCAGCACCAGCGCATCCGGTGCCCCCACCGCCGCCAGGGCCAACGCGCCCCAACCAAATCCCTGCAGAATCAGGCGAATCCGCTTGTCGTAGATATGCAGCGAGAAGCCGCAGATTGCGCTTGCCACTGCCAGCGACATCAACCATTGTGCCGACGGGAGCAGAGCTATCCCGCTCAGCAGCGCCGCACCGCGGCAAAGCAGCAGCAGGGCTGCCGCACTCAAGCCAAGGCGGTAGAGCGAAACGGTCAACTTGTCGATCCCGTCCAGCGGGCTCTCGATTTCAGGGTTTGCCATAAACAGTCGCTTCTAACGGATCAGGTGTTACCCAATATACTGGAATCAGGTTCTGGAATATCTTCAAACGGGTTCAGGAGACGTAGTTTGCGTGTGATCCCCCTGCTTTTGTTGCTGTTTCCACTCGGATTGCCGGCCAAGGAGCTGGTGATCTGCGGCACCATGGAGCCCCCGCTCAAGTTTCTCGATGCCGAGCAGAAACCCCGCGGACTCGATATCGATATCGTCACCGCCATCTTCGACAAGCTGGCAACGCCCTTTCGGATCGAGCTGGCCGATTCGGGGGCCCGCCTCACCCGCAATGCCGAAACCGGCGCCTGCGACCTGGTGATGACCCACTCCTACAAGGCAGAGCGGGAGAGTTATCTCATCTACCCGCAGCAGGCCCATATTCGCCACAGCTGGCACTTCTTCGTGCGCAAGACCGACCTGCTGAAGATCCGCTACGACACGCTAGCGGACCTCAAACCCTGGCGCATCGGCATCACCAAGGATTTCTCCTATACCCCGGAGCTGACCGCCGCCCTCGCCGACCCGGCCTATCAGTTTCAGGAGATCACCATGAACCAGCTGCAACTGCGCAAACTGCTGGCCGGGCGGATCGATACCGTGCCGATGCCGCTGGTCACTGCCTTCACCCAGATCAAGGAGGAGGGGCTGACGGGCAAGGTCGATTACCTGCCCAAGCCGCTCAAGAGCAGCCCCTACTTCAACACCTGGACCCGCGCCAGGGCCGACGAGAATACGCCCGCCCAGATGGCCGCCTACGATGCCGAACTGCTGCGCATGAAGCGCAACGGCAGCCTCAAGGCCCTCTACGACAAGTACGGCATCCCCTATATCGAACCCTGATCAACGGGTCGGGGTGTCGCTTGGGAGATGGATCTCAATACCCCGCTCCTGCAACCCGACTCAGGGCTTCACATCCCGCAAGATCGGGTTTTGCAGTGAAATCAGCGTTTCAGTGGACTGGATCTCGTCGATGGTCTGGATCTTGTTGATCAACACGATCTGCAGCTCGTCGATGGAGCGGGTCATCACCTTCATGAAGATGCTGTAGTGACCCGTGGTGTAGTAAGCCTCCACCACCTCGTCCAGCGCCTGCAGCTTGGCCAGCGCCGAGGGGTAATCCTTGGCACTCTTCAGATTGATCCCGATAAAGCAGCAGACGTCATAGCCCAGCTTCTTCGCGTTCACCTGCACCCGCGTCCCCTCGATGATCCCCGCCTGCTTCATCTTCTCCACCCGCACATGAATGGTGCCCGGGCTGACAGCCAGTTGTTTCGCCAGTTCGGCGTAAGGGATCCGCGCATTCTCCATCAGGGCGGTGAGGATGGCCTGATCGAGATTATCGATCCGGTAATTTTCCGGCATTTTTTTGCACTCCCGTTGGCGATATCTCATTAAACAACGGCTTATTTTGAAGAAAAAAACACGTAAAGCCTATTTCTATTATCGAATATTGAATTTAGTCACCAATCTGTTGAAGAATCACCACATCCAACGGGGTTTGAAACAGGAATTCAGCATGAAACAGCACTACATTCGCAGCCAACAGCAGATCAGCTTCGTCAAAGAGATGTTCTCCCGCCAACTCGCCCAGCAACTGGGTCTGATGGAGGTGCAAGCCCCCATTCTGAGCCGGGTCGGTGATGGCACTCAGGACAACCTCTCTGGCCACGAGAATGCAGTGCAGGTCAAAGTGAAAACCCTGCCGGAGCACAGCTACGAAGTGGTGCATTCACTGGCCAAATGGAAGCGCCAGACTCTGGGTCGCTTCGGCTTCGGCCCGGGTGAAGGGATCTACACCCACATGAAGGCGCTGCGTCCGGATGAAGACAAGCTCACCCCCATCCACTCGGTCTACGTGGATCAGTGGGACTGGGAGAAGGTCATGCCGAGCGAGCGCCGCGATCTGGCCTATCTACAGGAGACCGTGCGCGGCATCTGGGCTGCCATCAAGGCCACCGAGCGCGCGGTCTGTGCCGAGCATGAGCTGACCCCCTTCCTGCCAGCCGAGATCCAGTTCCTGCACAGCGAAGAGCTGCTGACCCGCTATCCGGACCTCGATGCCAAGGGGCGCGAGCGTGCCATCGCCAAAGAGCTGGGGGCCGTGTTCCTGATCGGTATCGGTGGTGCCCTCTCCCACGGTGAACGCCACGATGTGCGCGCCCCGGACTATGACGACTGGAGCAGCCACAGCGAGCTGGGTCTGGCGGGTCTGAACGGGGACATTCTGGTGTGGAACCCGGTACTGCAAGACAGCTTCGAGATCTCCTCCATGGGGATCCGGGTCGATGCCGAGGCGCTGCGTCGTCAGCTCGCCATCACTGGCGATGAGGATCGCCTGCAGTACGACTGGCATCAGGATCTGCTGGCCGCACGGATGCCGCAGACCATCGGCGGTGGCATCGGCCAATCCCGTCTGGCCATGCTGTTGCTACAAAAAGAGCATATTGGTCAGGTTCAAGTCGGCGTCTGGCCCTCTGAAATGAAGGCCGCCATCCCGGGCATGCTGTAAACGAGTTGATTTCATCGGTCTGGCCTGCACGCCATCGCGAGCGGGTCAGCCCTGAAGGTGTGTGGCGGTGCGGACTGAACGAGCGCAGTCCGGACATGCTGTAAGCCGTGTGGCCATCCCTGATGGCCCGCGGCGAAACCGGGGCTTGCCCCTGCGACCCGCTCAACCCACGCCAGGTCGCGTCACTACATTCCTCCCGGCAATCTTCGGATTGCCGTTTTTTTTGCCTCTAAATTACCGCCGCCAGATATGACAACGCCAGCCCGAAGGCTGGCGTTGCAAACATCGACACGAGATCGGTTACTGGGTCATGGTCAGGCCGTTGCTGTCGGCCCCCAGCAGCAGTTTTTTGCCCGGCACGATGCGACCGGAGAGCAGTGCCTGCGCCAGCGGGTTTTCCACCTTGTGCTGGATCGCTCGTTTGAGGGGCCGCGCCCCGTAGACGGGGTCGAACCCGGCATGCACCAGCTTCTCGAGCAGCGCTTCGCTCACCTCCACCTCGTAACCCTGAGCCTCCAGTCGGCCCATCAGGCTCTTGAGCTGGATGCGGGCGATGGACTTGATGTGATCCTCGCCGAGCGGGTGGAACACTACTGTCTCGTCGATCCGGTTGATAAACTCCGGCCGGAAGCTGCGGGTCAGCACCTCCATCAGCATGGCCTTCATCTCGTCGTAATCCTTCTCGGAGTGGTGCTCCTGAATGAGATCCGACCCGAGGTTGGAGGTCATGATCACCACCGAGTTGCGGAAATCGACGGTGCGGCCCTGACCATCGGTCAGGCGGCCATCATCGAGCACCTGCAACAGGATGTTGAACACATCCGGGTGCGCCTTCTCCACTTCGTCCAGCAGGATCACCGAGTAGGGGCGACGGCGTACCGCCTCGGTCAGATAACCGCCCTCTTCGTAACCCACATATCCGGGAGGCGCCCCCACCAGACGGGCCACGCTGTGTTTCTCCATGAACTCGGACATGTCGATCCGCACCATGGCATCCTGAGTATCGAACAGGAACTCCGCCAGCGCCTTGCACAACTCGGTCTTGCCCACCCCGGTGGGCCCCAGGAACAGGAAGGAGCCGATGGGGCGGTTCGGATCGGAGAGACCGGCACGGGAGCGGCGAATGGCGTTGGAGACCGCTTCAACCGCCTCCTCCTGGCCGATCACCCGGCTGTGCAACTGCTCTTCCATCCGCAGCAGCTTGTCACGCTCCCCTTCCAGCATGCGGGCCACCGGAATGCCGGTCCAGCGCGCCAGCACGTCTGCTATCTCCACGTCGGTGACCCGGTTACGCAGCAGGCTGGTCTCCTGCATCTCGGCCTGGGTGGCGAGATCCAGCTGTTTCTCCAGCTCGGGGATGCGGCCATATTGCAGCTCGGACATCCGACCCAAGTCGCCTGCGCGGCGTGCCACATCGAGATCCTGACGGGCCTGCTCCAGCGCCGCCTTGATATGCTGGGTACCGGCGAGGGCGGCCTTCTCGGCCTTCCACACTTCATCCAGCTCGTTGTATTCCCGATCTTTTTCGCCAATCTCCTGATTGATCAGCTCCAGACGTTTGCGGCTGGCGTCATCGTCCTCCTTCATCAACGCCTGCTGCTCCAGCTTGAGCTGGATGATGCGCCGCTCGAGGCGATCGAGCGCCTCCGGCTTGGAGTCAATCTGCAACCGGATGCTGGCCGCCGCCTCATCGATGAGGTCGATGGCCTTGTCCGGCAGCTGGCGATCCGCAATATAGCGGTGGGACAACTGGGCTGCCGCCACGATGGCCGGGTCGGTGATCTGCACATGGTGGTGCAGCTCGTAACGCTCTTTCAGGCCGCGCAGGATGGCGATGGTGTCCTCCACGCTCGGCTCTTCTACCAGCACCTTCTGGAAACGACGCTCGAGGGCCGCATCCTTCTCGATGTACTGACGGTACTCATCCAGGGTGGTGGCACCGACGCAGTGCAGGTCGCCACGGGCCAATGCCGGTTTCAGCATATTGCCCGCATCCATGGCCCCTTCGCCCTTGCCGGCGCCGACCATGGTGTGCAGCTCGTCGATAAAGAGGATGACGTTGCCCTCCTCCTTGGCGAGATCGCTCAGTACGGCTTTGAGCCGTTCTTCAAACTCGCCGCGATACTTGGCACCGGCCACCAGCGCCCCCATATCGAGGGAGAGCACCCGCTTGTTCTTCAGCCCTTCCGGCACTTCACCGTTGATGATGCGCTGCGCCAGCCCCTCGACGATGGCGGTTTTACCGACACCGGGGGCACCGATCAGCACCGGGTTGTTCTTGGTGCGGCGTTGCAGCACCTGAATGGTACGGCGGATCTCGTCATCACGGCCGATCACTGGGTCGAGCTTGCCAATTTCGGCCCGCTCGGTCAGGTCGATGGTGTACTTCTCCAGCGCCTGACGGTTCTCCTCGGCGTTGGCATCCTCCACCTTCTTGCCGCCACGCACCTTGTCGATGGCCGCTTCCAGTTTCTCTTTGGTCAACCCCTGGGCACGCAGCAGCTCGCCCAGGTTGCCCTTCTCGTCGAGAGCCGCCAGCACGAACAGCTCGGACGAAATGAACTGATCCTTGCGCTGCTGGGCCAGTTTGTCGCAGACGTTGAGCAGGCGACCGAGGCCGTTGGAGAGCTGAACATCCCCCTCCACCCCGCTCACCTTGGGCAGGCGATCGAGCTCCTCGCCGAGGCGGGAGCGCAGAGAATTGATATCCATCCCGGTCAGGGTGAGCAGTGGACGAATAGAGCCGCCATCCTGATTGACCAGCGCGGTCATCAAGTGGACGGGTTCGATAAATTGGTGGTCACGACCCAGAGCCAAAGACTGGGCATCGGAAATAGCAATCTGGAATTTGCTGGTCAGGCGATCGAGGCGCATTGCACTCCCCCTTTCAAGACGGACGCCGCTTGCGCGGCAAACAACATAACTTTCTGAGATGAAAGATGAGGCCCGTACGGGCTATTTCAAGGGCATGGACTGGTTATTTTTTCTGCAAAGCGGGGAGGAGGCAGGATCCCCGCCTCTCTCATACGGATTTGCTCTTGAGAGAGACGGGGTATTACTTGGCGGGTGATTGCTTAGCGGGCCAACCAGATGAGGGAGGCCATCCGGCCGGTCTGACCATCGCGGCGATAGGAGTAAAACTGTTCGCTATCGCTGAAGGTGCAGTGCTCACCACCATAGACAGCATTCACCCCGGCACGGGCCAGCCGCAGCCGCGCCAGCCGGTAGATATCTGCCAACCATTTCCCCTCGTTGGCGGAAGGCACGAACGCCGCGTCTGCTTCGGCCTGCTCCGCCATAAAGGCCTCGCGCACCTCGTCACCCACTTCAAACGCGGTAGGGCCGATGGCCGGGCCAAGCCAGGCAAGGATCTCGCCCGGCTCGCAACCCATGGCGGCGATGCTCGCCTCCAGCACGCCCCCCTGCTCATTCCCCAATAATCCACGCCAGCCAGCGTGGGCGGCGGCCACCACTGTGCCTGCCCGATCGCAGAACAGTACCGGCAGACAGTCGGCAGTCATCACAATGCAGGCCTGATCTGCCTCGTGGGCGCAGGCCGCGTCGGCATCCGGCGCCTGCTGATAATGGCTGCTGACCGGATGGACGACGGTGCCGTGCACCTGATTGAGCCAGTTGAGGGGGCCGGGGATGGCGGCCGCCTGCTGCAAGCGGGCGCGATTAGCCTCGACTCGCGCCGGTTCATCCCCCACGTGAGCCCCCAGATTGAGGCCGGCAAAGACCCCTTCACTGACGCCACCATCCCGGGTGGTAGACAAGGCTCTGACGTTGGCAGGTGCAGGCCAATCGGGTTCGATCCATTTCATCTGTGACTCCTTCAATTCACCGCTATAAAAAACGGGGCTCCTGCAAGGGAACCCCGTTTGGCATCTCTTCGGGCCGGATGGCGGCAGAAACCGACGCAGGCCCTATTGCATCAGTTCCAGACCAGATCGTCCGGATTGGCGATAGTATCAGCACGCAGCACTTCCATCAGATCCACCATGTCCTGTGGTGTCTCGGAGTGCCACTGCATCACTTCACCCGTGATGGGGTGCGCCAGTTGCAGCATGGTCGCATGCAGCGCCTGACGATTGAAGCTGCGCAGCATCTGGGTCAGCTCCGGCGTTGCGTTGCGCAGCAGGCGCAGGCGACCACCGTAGGCGGGATCACCTACCAGCGGGTGCTTGATGTGCGCCATGTGGACACGGATCTGGTGGGTACGACCGGTCTCCAAACGCAGACGCAGACGGGTGTGGCCACGGAACTTCTCGTGAACCCGGTAGTGGGTCACGGAAGGACGACCATTGGGCACCACGGCCATATGGGTACGCTGGGTCGGGTGACGGCCGATGGGCGCATCAACAGTGCCACCTGCGGTCATGTGACCGATGGCGATCGCTTCGTATTCACGGGTGATCTGGCGTGCCTGCAGCGCTTCCACCAGATGGGTCTGGGCAGGTACTGTCTTGGCAACCACCATCAGACCTGTGGTGTCTTTATCCAGACGGTGCACGATACCGGCACGGGGCACCTCGGCAATGCCGGGGTAGCGGTGCAGCAGGGCGTTGAGGATAGTGCCATCGGGCGTGCCTGCGCCCGGGTGAACCACCAGTCCGGCCGGTTTGTCGATCACCAGAATGTGTTCATCTTCATAAACGATGTTGAGCTCGATCTCCTGGGCATCCCAGCGGGTATCGGCTTCCAGCTCGACATTCACATGCACCTGTTGCCCGGCCAGAATTTTCTCGCGCGGGGTGTTGGCAACCTGACCGTCCAGGGTCACTCTGTCCTGTAAAATCCACTCCTTGATGCGGGTGCGGGAGTAGTCTGGAAACAATTCGGCCAGGGCCTGGTCGAGTCGCTGCCCGAATTGGTGATCCTGGAATTCGCCTGTCAGTTCAATATGCTGGCTCATGTATGGTCTCTTGAGCGGGGGGTATCAATTCGAAATAATCCGGGTATTCTAGCTTTTCTTTTAGCCAAGCATAACGGATACTTTGCCAATTTCGTGGAAATGGACCGGATGTTGTTGATGGGAAAGAAGTCTCACCTGCTGATGTCGCTCGCCTTGGTCGCTACCTTGATCACAGGCTGTTCCAGCACCAAACCCAAGGTACCCGACGAACCGCCGGAGACCCTGTACCAGAAAGCACGCCTCAAACTGGACGTTGGCAATTACGTGCAAGCCACTGAATTGCTGGAGGCTTTGGACTCTCGCTACCCGTTCGGCGCCTACTCCAACCAGGTGCAGCTTGACCTCATCTATGCCTACTACAAGCAGGATGATACCGCTCAGGCGATCGCCAATATCGACCGTTTTATCCGCCTCAATCCGGCGCATAAAAATATCGATTACGTCTTCTATATGCGCGGCCTGACCAACATGGCGGCGGATTATAACTTCTTCCAGAGCCTGTTCGGTATCGATCGGGACGACAAAGACCCGGCATATGCCCGTCAGGCATTCCAGGACTTCAAGACCCTGCTGCAGAACTACCCCAACAGCGTCTATGCCGCCGATGCCCGCGCCCGCATGATTGGCCTGAAGAATCGTCTGGCCAGATATGACCTGAGCGTGGCCGAGTATTACGTGAAGCGTGATGCACTGGTCGCTGCCGCCAACCGGGCCAAGCTGCTTGTCGAAACCTACCCCGACACAGCCGAAACCGAGAAAGCGCTGGAGATCATGGTCGAGTCTTACGACACGCTGAAGATGCCGCAGCTGGCCAAGCATGCCCGCGAAGTGCTGGCCAAGAACTTCCCGGAGAACCGCCTCGGCCGTGGCTGAGTGATACGGATCAACCGGTAACAAAAAACCGATGCCTTGGCATCGGTTTTTTTATCGCTGCAATTTAGCCACAGATGTTATCTGTAGATTGCACTGCAGAACTGGGGCTGCGATGACGGCGCCTTCCCTGCGCCGTCATCACAGCACTTACTTCGCGACGTTGCCCGCCACGTTCAGGGCATCCCAGGTGCGGGAGAAGGGAGGCGCGTAGGCAAAGTCCAGCATGCCGAGCTGCTCGGTGGTCACCCCCATGGTGATGGCCACCGCCAGCGCGTCGATACGGTGTACCGCCCCCTTGCGACCGAGGATCTGGCCGCCCAGCAGCCGCTTGCTGCCCGCCTCATAGACCAGTTTGACGTGGATGTCGGACTGTCCCTGGCAGTAGTTGGTGTGGCACTTGTCCTTGATCACCACGGTGCGGTAATCGATGCCCATCGCTTTGGCTTCCTGCTCGGAAAGGCCGGTACGGCCCGCCTCCAGTCCCAGCACCTTGAGTGCCGCGGAGCCGAGGGTACCCGGGAACGTCTGCTCGGCCCCGGCCAGGTTCTCACCCACCATGCGCCCCAGCTTGTTGGCGATGGTGGCGAGCGGCACATAGACCTGCTGCTGCTTCACGCTGTGCCAGACGCTGGCACAGTCACCGGCCGACCAGACGTTGGCGAGCGAGCTGCGTCCCTGCCGATCCACCTTGATGGCGCCATTGCCGAGCCGCTCGATGCCGGTATCGGCCAGAAACTCGGTGTTGGGCTTGACCCCGGTGCAGACCACCACGATATCGGCCTCGTACTCGCCCTGGCTGGTTCGCACGCCAGTCACCCGGCCATCCCCCAGCAGTGCTTCAACTCGCTCACCCAGATGGAGAGAGACCCCTTGCTCGCGCAGTTCGGTTTCGATGTGCTGGGTGATCTCGCCATCAAACGCGTCGGGGATGACTCGATCCGCCAGCTCGATGAGACGCACCTCTTTGCCCTGATGGACCAGTGCCTCGACCACCTCCAACCCGATAAAGCCGGAGCCGATCACCACGGCGCGACGATTGTTCTTGTCTTGCACCGCCGCTTTGAGCGCCAGTCCATCGGCCATCCGGCGCAGACCGAATACCCCTTGCTGCTGCAAACCGGGGATGGGGGGCATCACTTCGCGGGCACCGGTGGCGATCATCAGCCGATCGTAACGATCGGTGAAGGTGTCGCCGTTATGTTCCACCTGCAGGGTCTGGGCAGTGGCGTCAACGCTCAGCACCCGATGACCAATCTTGACCTCGATCCCCTTGGCGGCGAACTGCTCGGGGGTGAACTCAGCCATGTAGCCGGGCTCCTGAAACTCGTCACCGACGAAGTAAGGCAGGCCACAGGCACCGAAGGAGATCACCTCGGAGGCCTCATAAACGACGATCTCGGCCTCTTTGGCCAGACGACGTGCCTTGGCGGCCGCACTCATACCGGCGGCTTCGCCACCGATGATCAGAATTCTCATTGTTTTTCCTCTCAATGGCGCAGGGAGGGCATGCCCTCCCTGCGGTCTATGACGGGAAAGGGTCACCCCTTTCCACGCCCAGATCAACCGACGCAAATCAGACGGTGGACTCTTCGCCGTCCAGACTCACTTCGTGATCGCTGTTGAACACATGCATGTCGGTCTCGCCCATCAGGCGGCTGGTGACAGTCCCTGCAGTGATGGATCCGGAGACGTTCAGGGCGGTACGGCCCATGTCGATCAGCGGCTCGATGGAGATGAGCAGACCGGCCAGCGCCACCGGGAAGTCCAGTGCGGAGAGCACGATCAGCGCGGCAAAGGTGGCGCCGCCGCCAATCCCGGCTACCCCGAAGGAGCTGACGGTGATGATGGCGATCAGGGTCATGATGAAGCCGGGATCCATCGGGTTGACCCCGACGGTCGGGGCAATCATCACCGCCAGCATGGCCGGATAGATACCGGCGCAGCCATTCTGGCCGATGGTGGAACCGAAGGAGGCGGCGAAGTTGGCGATCCCCTCAGGAATACCCAGTGACTTGGTCTGGGTCTGCACGTTCATCGGGATCGAGCCCGCGCTGGTGCGCGAGGTGAAGGCAAACGCCAGCACCGGGGTGATCTTCTTGAGGAAGCGGGCCGGGTTGATGCCGACCATGCTCACCAGCAGCAGGTGTACCGCGAACATCAGCGCGATAGCGCCGTAAGAGGCCATCACGAAGCTGAGCAGGTTGATGATGTCAGCGTAGTTGGAACCGGAGACCACCTTGGTCATCAGCGCCAGCACACCGAACGGGGTCAGGCGCAGCACCAGGGTCACCATGCGCATCACGATGGCGTGGGCCACGGCCACGAAGTGGCTGAAGCTGGCGAAGATCTCCGGCTTCTTGCGGGCGATGCCGGTGGCAGAAAGGCCGATGAAGATGGAGAAGATCACCACGGCGATGGTGGAGGTCTTTCGTGCCCCTGTCATGTCGAGGAAGGGGTTGGCGGGAATGAACTCCAGCATCATCTTGGCAAAGGACATGCTCTCGACGCTGCCGAGGGTAGTCTGCAGCGCGGCACCACGGGCGCTCTCGGCGGCCCCGGAGGTGAGCCCTTCGGCGGTCAGGCCAAACAGGTTGGACATCAGGATGCCCGCCCCGGCGGCGATGGCGGTGGTGAAGATCAGCACGCCGATGGTCATGGCGCTGATCTTGCCCAGCGCAGTGCCGCCATTGAGCTTGAGGATGGCACCGATGATGGAGACCATGATCAGCGGGATGATGATCATCTGCAGCAGCTTCACATAGCCGCCGCCCACGATATCCAGATAGTCGATGGTCTGGACAATGACCGGCGAACCGGCGCCATAAAGCAGTTGCAGGGCGGCGCCGAACAGAATACCGAGCCCCAGACCGGCAAAGACCCGGCGGGTGAAGCTCACATGTTTTTCCTGTAACCGGTAGAGAAAGAACAGCAAGATGGCGGCGATGGCCAGATTGCCGATAACGCTAAATGTCATGGTATGACTCCCCAAAAAGCGGGCTTGCGCCCGAGAAACAAGAGCAAGCGCCATGCTTGCCCTGGCAACCGTGTCAGACGGTCTGCGCCGTCGTGACAAGAACAAGGGGGTCTATCGCCCCCTTGTCACACATTCACTGCTTCTGCTGTTTCGCTCGCATGATGTTGATGATTTCGATGTCGGTATCCAGCATCCCCTCTTTGGAGAGGCGGCCCAGATTGGCAATGGTCTCGTCCACGTCATCGGAGACGATCCCCTCGCTCTGGGGGACATGCAGGTTGTTGATGGCCATCAGGGAAGACTTCACCGCCGCCGAGGTGGAGGTGGAGACCTTCATGGAGCAGGCGCTGCCCGCGCCGTCACAGATAATGCCGGAGACATCGCCAATCATGTTGTTGATGCAGTGGCTGATCTGCTGGTACTGGCCACCCAGCAGCCAGGTGATGGCGGCACCGGATCCCATGGCCGCGGTACTGGCGGCGCACAGCGCCGACAGCTTGTTCTGATAGGTCTTGATGTAGATGGCCACCAGATGGCTCATCACCAGCGCCCGGGTCAACTGCTCGTCACTCGCCTTGAGGAAGCGGGCGGCGGCGACCACCGGCATGGTGGCGGCAATGCCCTGATTACCGGAACCGGAGTTGGACATGGCGGGCAGCATGGCGCCATCCATCCGCGCATCGGAGGCGGCGGAAGAGAGGCGCATCGCCAACGTCATCAGGTCGTCCGAGAGCAGCTTGCGCTCCACCTGCTCGGTGAGGATCTTGCCGATCTGGAGGCCGTAACCCTGCAACCCTTCATCGGCCAGCGCCTGATTCATGGTGGCGGCCTCGCGGATAAAGTCGATCTCCGCCAGCGGCACTTGCAAGGCAAAATCGACGATCTCCCGCAGGGTCATGGTCGGTTTGGCGGATTTGGCGGGCTGGATCTGCACGCCGGGGGCACTGTTCTGCGCCATCAGCACCTCGCCATCCTTCTCCATCAGGATGATGCGGGTGTGGTCGGTGCAGATCACCACCCGGGCGCTGTGGCCCTCCACTTCGGCCAGCACTTCGGCGTAGAGCACGTCCGGCACATCCTTCACATCCACCACAATGCAGGGCAGCAACGCCTTGGCCGCCTCGACCTGGGCCGGGGTGAGAGTCTTGAGCACCTCCAGCCCGGCATCCGGGTTACCGCCGGTGATGCCGACCGCAGCCGCCACCGGCAGGCCGATCATGCCGGTACCCGGCACCCCGACCCCCATGCCGTTCTTGAACAGGTTGCCACTGACCCAGACGCTGATGCGGGTCGGATCCTGCCCCAGCAGCTTGCGGCAGTTGGCCGCCGCCAGCGCCACCGACATCGGCTCGGTGCAGCCCAGGGCCGGCACCACTTCACGCTTGAGCAGGGTAATAAAGTCGGTCCATTGTGCTTTCATTGCAGTGTTTCTCATGTTCAGGGTGCCCGCAGGCAGTTATTGCTTGTTCAGATCCGCCTTGTGATTGCGGATGTGCAAATAGACGGTGTGACGGGAGATGCCGAGCATCCGGGCAACCAGCTGGGCCGCCTCCTTGATCTCGAAAATCCCCATGTCGTAGAGCCGGGTCACTATCTCCTTGTTGCGCACCGAGCTGGAAAGCGAACTATCCTGATCCACCTTCTCAATCACCTGAGCCACCAGATCGTCAACCGAGCTGGCAAAGGTCTCGTTGTTGAGCGGCGCCGGTGCAGCAGGCAGCGCAAAGGTATCGAGCAGGCTGCCAAGGGAGGTATCCAGACTGAAGTTCACACAGAGCATGCCGATGGGCTTGCCCTGCCGGTTGCTGATGGTGACGGAAGAGGACTTCATCAGTGCCCCGTCACGGGTGCGGGTGAAGTAGCTGCTCCACTGGCTGCCCGCCACTCCCTGCAAGCGATTGAGGGCAAAGTCGGTGACCGGTGCCCCCTCCCGACGGCCTGTCACATGGCCGTTGGCAATCTTGATGACCGATGCATCCAGCGAGTCAAAGGCATGCAGCACCACCTCGCAGCCACTGCCAAACAGGGCTGCCAGCGCCTCGACGGCGGGCTCGAAACTGGCGATCAGATGACGTTCTTCGTCCGTTAACAAATTGATGTTGTCTGTGGTGGCTGCTGTGGACATATATGAGTGACTTTGAGTAAACCGCAGTTGATTCTACTATCAACAAGATAAACTAATGTTGAGCGGTATCCCCTTTTTGCACGCCATTATGCCCACCTTTTAACAAAGTGCGACAATTTGTGAAGTCGCGCACAGACGGCGCGATGACTCAGAGGTGATAGCGAGCCAGCAGCTGCTGATAGGCGGGTGTCTGCTTGAATGCTTTGAGCGCGGAGGAGAACTGGATGGCCAGCTGATCGTGGCCAGGCTTGTGGGTAAAACCCAGGAAGTTGCGGTTGTCGACGGTCAACAGGCGGCTACCATTGAGCACCTGATCCTGCAGCCCCTGGGTGCGCAGCAGATAACGACCGACCCGCTCGTTGAGCACCACCCCGTCCAGCCTGCCAGCCATCATCAGGTGCAACTGCTTGATCATGTTGCCATCACCGGTCATGGCAACCCGGATGACCCCCTTATCGGCCAGAAAATCAGGGCTGTAGGCGTAGTCGGCCTGAACACCGATCCGCAGCCCCTTGAGGTCGGAGAGTTGCTCAAATTTCACCGGGCGATCCACCGGATAGAAGAGCACCTCGCCGCTGTGAGAGAGCGGCTCTTCGGGATAGTGGAGCCACTGCTGGCGAGCCTCGATATAGAAGACATCGAGTACCGCATCCCCTTGCTTGAGACGGGCCTGCTGCAATACCCGCTTCCAGGGCAGTACCCTCACCTCGGTGCGATAGCCCAGTTGCAGCAACACGGCGCGGGCCAGCTCGAGATCGGCCCCCACCAGCTCGCCATTGTCGCTGCGCATGACATAGGGAGGCCACAGCTCGGTCAGTATGGTCAGGGTCGGGGGCTCGTCTGCCAGCGCACTGCAGCCCAACACCAGCGAGGCCAATAGCCAGCCACCTTGCCACCCCCGTCGCCACATTCGCTGCCAATCCATGGGCATATCTCCATACCGCCATGGTTTGAGAGTATACAATCCGGAGGTAATAAAAAAGGAGGCCGAAGCCTCCTTGTTATGCGATAGCTGACGGGCACTTACAGTGCCTTGAGGATCGCCTCGACACTGGCCTTGGCATCGCCAAACAGCATCTGGGTATTCTCTTTGAAGAACAGCGGGTTCTGGACACCGGCGTAGCCAGTGTTCATGGAGCGCTTGAAGCCGATGACGTTCTGCGCTTTCCACACTTCCAGTACCGGCATGCCGGCGATCGGGCTGCCCGGATCTTCCATCGCGGCCGGGTTGACGGTGTCGTTGGCACCGATCACCAGCACGGTGTCGGTATCGGCGAAGTCGTCGTTGATCTCGTCCATTTCCAGCACGATGTCATACGGGACTTTCGCTTCCGCCAGCAGCACGTTCATGTGGCCTGGCAGACGACCGGCAACCGGGTGGATACCAAAGCGCACCTTGACGCCGCGATCACGCAGCTTCTGGGTGATTTCAGCCACCGGATACTGGGCCTGCGCCACCGCCATGCCGTAGCCCGGGGTGATGATGACGGAGCTGGAGTTCTTCAGCAGGTCAGCCACTTCCTCGGCGCTGGTTTCGCGGTATTCGCCCATCTCTTGATCAGCCGTGGAGGCCACGCCATCGGAGCCGAAGCCACCGGCGATAACGGAGATGAAGGAGCGGTTCATCGCCTTGCACATGATGTAAGAGAGGATCGCACCGGAGGAACCTACCAGCGCACCCACCACGATCAGCAGGTCGTTGGAGAGCATGAAGCCCGCCGCCGCTGCCGCCCAACCGGAGTAGGAGTTCAGCATGGAGACCACCACCGGCATGTCGGCGCCACCGATGGAGGCAACCAGATGCCAGCCGAAGGCGAAGGCGATCAGGGTCATCACCAGCAGAGCGAAGGTAGAGCCGCCCGCGTTGACGAAGTAGACCATCAGCGCCAGCGAGGCAACCACGGCCAGCAGGTTCAGCTTGTGGCGGTGCGGCAGCATCAGCGGCTTGGAGGAGATCAGACCGCGCAGTTTGCCGAAGGCCACCACGGAACCGGTGAAGGTCACGGCACCGATGAAGACGCCCAGGAAGATCTCGACCAGGTGGATGTTCAGCATGGCGCCGGTCAGGTGCTCGACCTGGGCGACGCTGGCCGCCTGTTCGAACGCCGCACGGGCGGCTGCCAGCGTCGCATCCAGGTTGGAACCGACGGAGACGACTACCTCAGCAGGCGCAGAGGGGTGCAGATCGATGAAGCTGTTAAAGCCCACCAGCACTGCCGCCATACCGACGAAGCTGTGCAGCACGGCCACCAGCTCGGGCATCTCGGTCATCTCGACCTTGAGCGCCAGACGCACGCCGATGGCACCGCCGATCACCATGGCGAGGATGATCCAGTGAACGCCACTGGTCTCCGGGTTGAATACGGTGGCGAGCAGGGCGATAGCCATACCCGCGATACCGAACAGGTTGCCATGCTTGGCCGTTTCTTGCTTCGACAGTCCCGCGAGACTGAGGATGAAGAGCACGGCGGCAACGATATAGGATGCTGTTACCAGTCCTTGAGACACGTTAAACCCCCTTAATCCTTACGGAACATCTTCAGCATGCGCTGAGTGACGGTGAAACCGCCGAAGATGTTGATACTGGCAATCAGCACGGCGACGAACGCCAGCGCGGTGACCAGGGTCGATCCTTGCCCGATCTGCAGCAGGGCACCGACCACGATAATGCCGGAGATGGCATTGGTGACCGACATCAGCGGCGTATGCAGGGCGTGCGAAACATTCCACACCACGTAGTAACCGACCACACAGGCCAGGATGAATACGGTGAAGTGGGAGAGGAAGGCAGCCGGGGCAACGGACGCAATCCAGCCGAAGGCGGCGATGCCGAGGGCACCGAACACGAACTTCTTGTTGGAGGGCTTGGCCGCTTCTTTCTTGGCGGCCGGTTTGGCGGCAGCCGGTTTCTGCGGGGCGGCAGAGACGGAGATGGCGGGCGGCGGGAAGGTCACTTCACCGGCCTGGATCACCGTCATGTTGCGCTGAACCACGTCTTCGAAGTTGATGGCAACGTTGCCGTCCTTCTCCTTGCACATCAGCTTCATCAGGTTGACCAGGTTGGTACCGTAGAGCTGGGAGGATTGGGCAGGCAGACGACCCGGCAGATCGGTGTAACCGATCACCTTGACGCCGTTGTCGGTGACATGCAGTTCACCCGGCACTGTGTATTCGCAGTTGCCGCCAGCCTGAGCGGCCATGTCCACGATGACGGAGCCCGGCTTCATGCTGTCGACCATCTCTTTGGTGATCAGCTTGGGAGCCGGCTTGCCCGGGATCAGAGCGGTGGTGATGATGATGTCCACCTCTTTGGCCTGCTGGGCGAACAGCTCCATCTCGGCCCTGATGAACTCTTCGCTCATCACTTTGGCATAACCATCGCTGGAGGCGCCATCTTCGCCACCGAAGTCCAGCTTGAGGAATTCCCCACCCATGGATTCGATCTGCTCGGCCACTTCCAGACGGGTATCGAACGCACGCACGATGGCGCCGAGGGAACCGGCCGTACCGATGGCGGCCAGACCGGCGACACCGGCACCGATCACCAGCACCTTGGCAGGCGGCACTTTACCGGCTGCGGTGATTTGACCGGTGAAGAAACGACCGAACTGGTGCGCCGCTTCAACCACGGCGCGATAGCCACCGATGTTGGCCATGGAGGAGAGGGCATCGAGGGACTGGGCACGGGAGATCCGCGGCACCATGTCCATCGCCATCACATTGATGTTGCGCTCGGACAGCTTCTTGACCAGCTCAGGGTTCTGGGCAGGCCAAATGAAGCTCACCAGAGTGGCACCATCTTTAATTTGTGCGATCTCGGCATCGGTCGGCGCATTGACCTTGAAGATAAGGTCGGCTTGCCAGACATTCGGCACCACGCTGGCACCGGCAGCCTCGAAGGCGGCATCATCGAAGCTGGCCAACTGGCCTGCGCCGGACTCGATGGCGACCTCGAAGCCGAGCTTTTTCAGCTGCTCGACGGTAGCCGGGGTCGCTGCGACCCGGGTCTCACCGGCGAGACTCTCTCTCGGTATTCCAATCTGCATGACTATTCCCTGATGGTTAATAAACAATCGCTGCCCAGTGTCTCACTTCTGACGAAACAAGACATGACCAAAGTGCAGGTCCAGGGCTCTTTGTTATGAAAATCAGTAGGCTTTACCTCAACCTCCTGTCATGGTCAGGCCCCCGCTTTTCAGGCGCGAAGGTGATTAGTATCAAATTTTGGAGTTTTATTACAACCGCAGTCCCGACGGCACTCGTACAGAATTCAGCCCATCCCTGGCTACGATTAAAAAAAACAAACCAAATTAGAGGCTTATACCAGTAAAAACGGCTGAAAAAAGTGATCCAACCAGTCAAAAAAAATGTTTTACCGGCCCTCTATCTTAGCGTTTTTTGTTCTTACGAAATCCGCTTTCGTCTCACTTCTCGCAGCGAAACGCCAAAAAGTAACATTTTCCCAACAAAAGCGGGGCCACTCAGCCGCCAGATGGCGGGAGAGGGCCCCGACAATTCAATCGTTTCGCCCGTGTGGCGCCGATTGGCGGCCCTTACCAGGCCGCTTCATAAATATGCTGGCTCTGCACCAGATCGATATCGCTGTGCTCGCCCAGACGGGTCATGCCGTGCTCACCCAGCTTGCCGATCAGGGTATCGATACCGAGATCTTTCAGACCGTAGTCGCGCAGTCGGGTCTTGACCCCCATCCGTTCGAAGAAGTCGCGGGTCGCGGCGATGGCATCATCGATGCGCTCCGCTTCGCTGCCGCTGCGCAGACCCCACACCCGCTCTGCGTATTGCAGCAACTTGGCATGCTTCTGTTTGCGCTTGGCTTGCAACAGGGCGGGCAGTACCGCCGCCAGCGTCTGGGCGTGGTCGAGGCCGTGCAGGGCAGTCAGCTCGTGACCCAGCATGTGGGTGGCCCAATCCTGCGGCACACCGGCACCGATCAGACCGTTCAACGCCATGGTGGCGCTCCACATGATGTTGGCGCGCACCTCGTAGTTGTGCGGCTCGGCCAGCGCCTTGGGGCCCTCTTCGATCAGGGTCAGCAGCAAGCCTTCGGCGAAGCGATCCTGCACCTTGGCATTGACCGGATAGGTGAGGTACTGCTCCACGGTATGGACGAAAGCATCCACCACCCCGTTCGCCACCTGACGCTCGGGCAGGGTGTAGGTGAGCACCGGATCCAGCACGGCGAAACGCGGCATCACCAACGGCGAGAAGAAGTGCACCTTGTCGCCACTGCTGCGACGGGTGATGACGGCGCCCATGTTCATTTCGGAACCGGTCGCCGGCAGGGTCAGCACGGAACCGAGCGGGATGGCGGAGCGCACTTCGCTGCCGACGGTCTCGAGAATGTGCCAGGGCTCTTTGGCCAGATCGTAATGTGCGGCAGCGGCGATAAACTTGGTGCCATCGAGCACGGAGCCACCGCCAACGGCGAGCAGGAAGTCGACACGCTCGGCACGGGCCAGCTCCACGGCGCCCATCAGGGTCTCGTAGGCCGGGTTCGGCTCGATACCGCCAAATTCAAACAGGGTCATGCCAGCCAGTTCGCGGCGGATCTGCTCCAGCAGGCCGCTGCGTATCACGCTGCCACCGCCATAGGTGATCATGACGCGGGCATCGCTCGGGAGCTGCTCGCGCAACTGGGCGATCTGCCCTTGGCCGAACAGGATTTTGGTCGGGGTATGGAGCGTAAAGTTGTTCATCGACATTGCCTTCTTCTGATAGTCAGGGCGGCCAGGCCGCGAAATCGTGATTGCATTTTTCTCCAGAACCACCCTACCATCAAGACAACATCCTGCTTGATTCTTGCCTATTTCTACAAAGCAGCGAAAACCGGAACAGTCGAATCAAAGAGCGCTCATGCCAAACCGTTACAGCGACCTCGCCGCCAGAGTGACCCGCCACGTCACCGCCCCCGGCATCACCCCCTCCCCGGTGGAGCAGGTAAATTTCATCTACACCACCGAGTACCACGGTCGTACCCCGGTGCTCTACCAGCCGCGGATGATCGTGATCCTGCAGGGGCACAAGGTGGGCTATCTGGCGGATCAGGTGTTTCGCTACGATCCCAACCACTACCTGCTGATGACCCTGCCGCTGCCCTGCGAGTGCGAGTGCTTCGCCTCCCCCGAGCAGCCGCTGATCGGTTTTACCATCGAGATCAACATGGTCACCCTGCAAGAGCTGCTGCTGGAGCTGGGCGACGCCCTGCCCGCCCCCGCTCCGCAGAAGAGCGGCGTCCACTCGGTGCCCCTGTCGGAGGCGATGTTCTGCGCCGCCGAGCGGCTGATCGATTTGATGGACAACCCGCTGCACGCCAAGGTGCTGGGGCCGCAGACGGTGCGCGAGATGCTGTTTCACGCCCTCACCGAGGGGGGCGGTCCGGCGCTGCAGGCGCTCGCCAATCGCCACAACCATGTGGGCCAGATCGCCCGGGTGCTGCGTATGATAGAGTCCCGTTATGCCGACAACCTCACCATGGAGGAGCTGGCGCGGGAGGTGAACATGAGCGTCTCCGCCTTTCACCACCACTTCAAGGCGGTCACTGCCACCTCGCCGCTGCAGTACATCAAGTCGTTCAGGCTGCACAAGGCGCGGATGATGATGCTGCACGACGGCATCAAGGCGGGCACCGCGGCGGCCAGAGTCGGTTACGAGAGCAACTCCCAGTTCAGCCGGGAGTACAAGCGCTTCTTCGGCAGCACGCCGACGGATCAGGCCTCCCGCTTCCGGGATGGCCAGCTGCGCATCATCGAGGGATAACAAGAGAGGGATTACCTATGCGTTCACTGCTTTGCCTGTTCACCGCTTTGCTGCTGACGGCCTGTACCGGGATTGCCGACGGCATCCGCCCCGTTACCGGCTTCCAGCTCGATCGCTATCTCGGCACCTGGTACGAAATCGCCCGCCTCGACCACAGCTTCGAGCGGGGGCTGGAGCAGGTGAGCGCCACCTACAGCCTGCGCGATGATGGTGGCGTCAAGGTGCTCAACCGCGGCAAACAGAGCGATGGCAGCTGGCGCGAAGCCGAGGGCAAGGCCTACTTCGTCGACAAGCCGGACGAGGCGCGGCTCAAGGTGAGCTTCTTCGGCCCCTTCTACGGCGGCTACAACGTCATCGACCTCGATCCCGATTACCAGCTCTCGCTGGTGACCAGCTACAACCACGACTACCTCTGGATCCTCTCCCGCTCTCCCAATCCGCCCAAGGAGAAGGTGGATGCGCTGATCGCCAAGGCCAAGGGGCTGGGCTTTGCCACCGACCAACTGATTTGGGTCAAGCAGACCCCCTGAACCTTCAGCGGTGGCGACCCCTTCGCCACCGCACTCACCTGCCAGTCATATTTTCCTGCCTCCGGTCTCCAGCCACCTTATCCACCAAATATATAGACGGCATGTTGCTTATATATTGCCAAATCGAATGGGCGGTTATTTATCAGGCAGCTGAACTGCCACGCCGGTATCGCTGACATATATCGGGAAAATCATGATGAATAATCAACATTGATGCACATGGGCACCGTGATAACAGGACTCACCATTTACCAACGAACGATAAATCAGCAAAAATGTGGTGTCATCAGCCATGCATCTCCTCGCAAACGCTTAATTGTTGCCATCCCTGTCTGCAGATGATAAACAACTCCATCATCAAAAATTACACATAAATATTCACTTGAACGAGGTGGTTAATTGGAATGGATTAAATTGAGTGGCATCCTCATTATTTTGTTAGGATTTTATTTCAAACTCGATACTCTGGCCGTCGTGCTGGTCGCAGCCGTCACCACTGCCCTGGTCTCCGGTCTCTCCATGACCGATTGCCTCTCCCTGCTGGGCGAAGCCTTTGTCTCCAACCGCATGGTGACGCTGTTTCTGCTGACCCTGCCGATGATCGGCATCTGCGAACGCTACGGTCTGAAACCTGTCTCTTGATCAGATCTTGATCCCCTGCGCCATCAGATCCTTGGCGGCAAGAAAGCCATCCAGTTTACTTTGCA
>NZ_JAPDCD010000052.1:0-27103 GCF_027705695.1 Aeromonas sp. QDB62
AAACCAATCAACAGGTTTCGGATTTTTACACATCAGGAGGATCGGTCAATGGATCCTTAACTGATCGGCATTAGGGCCATGTGCCCCTCTCTCTTTTTTATCGCGGTAATGGCTTGGCTCCACTTAGCCGGTGTAGACGTTCTCTTCCGGATAACGGATGCGGGTCTCGACCGGGCGGGCCAGCATAAAGGCCAGGGTCAGGGGACCGAGACGGCCGCAGATCATCACCAGCACCAGGATCAGCTTGCCCGGCTCGCTCAGGGAGGCGGTGATGCCGGTAGAGAGGCCGACGGTGGCAAATGCCGAGATGGTCTCGAACATGATTTTGTCGAACGGCAGATCCTCGGTCACCATCAGCAGGAACATCGCCAGCATCAGCACCATGGTGCTGACGATGATGATGGCCAGCGATCGGGTCACGATCTGGGGTGACAGGGTGCGGCCAAAAGCGGTGACATGGGGCCGTTTGGTCAGAAACGCCTTGGTCGCCAGCAGCACGACTGCGAAGGTAGTCACCTTGATACCGCCACCGGTCGAAGTCGCACCGGCACCGATAAACATCAGCATCATCAGGAACAGCAGCGCCGCCGGGGTCATCAGCCCGATATCGATGGTATTGAAACCGGCGGTACGGGCACTGGCAGAGTGGAAGAAGGCCGCCAGCAGCTGGCCACCGAAACCTGCCTTGCCGAGGGTGCCCGGGTTGTTGTGCTCCAGCAGCCAGAACATCAGGGTACCGGCCAGCAACAGCGCCGGGGTCATCAGCAGCATCAGCTTGCTGTGCAGCTTCAGCTTGCGCCAGCGGCGGTTGCGCACCAGATCGACGATGACGGTAAAGCCGATCCCCCCGAGGATCAGCAGACCGGCGATGGTCAGGCTGATGATGGGGTCGTCTCTATAGTCCATGAGATTGTTGGCAAACAGCGAGAAGCCGGCGTTGTTAAAGGCCGATACCGCGTGGAAGAAGCTGACATAGAGGCCGTGCACCCACCCCATCTCGGGCACCCAGCGGATCGCCATGATGCCGGTGCCGATCAGCTGGGCAATAAAGGCGAACAGCACGATACGTTTGACCAGCTGGATGATGTTGACCGAGCCCTCCTGTCCCAGCGCCTCCTTGGCCAATACCTGTTGGCGCAGACCGACCCGTTTGCTGAAGATGGCGATCAGCAACAGGGTCATTGTCATCTGGCCCAGTCCGCCGATCTCCATCAGCATCAGCAGGAAAATCTGCCCCTGCAGGGTGAAGGCGCTGCCGGTGTCCACCACGCCAAGACCCGTCACGCTGATGGCCGAGGTGGCGGTAAACAGGGCGTTGACGAAGGTGACCTCGCCATTGTGGCTGGAGGGTTGCACCAGAAAGATGGTGCCAACCAGCAGGATGAACAGGAAGCTGCCGAGGATCAGCCTTGCCTCGCTCCAGCGGGAGTCCTGCTCCCGATGCAGCGCAAAGGCGTAGCTGCTGCGCCAGTTGATCATAGGGTTTCGAGCCAGTGGTCGATGGCGTGCTTGTTGCCCGCGAGGATCAGGATGTCGCCAAGTTGCAGCTCCATCTTGCCGGTCAGCACGTTGTGCAGCACTTCACCGCGCTTGATGGCGAGCAACTGGAAATCGCTCTGCTGCAGCAGGTGAAGGTCCCCGAGCGCCTTGCCATTTTGCGGCAGGCCGATGACAAACTCGGTCAGCACCATGTTGTGGCCCAGCTCCAGATAGTCGAACAGCCGGTTGTCCAGCATGCTCTGGGCGACCCGGCGACCCATGTCCCACTCCGGGTTGATCACCTTGTCGGCGCCCACTTTCTGCAGGATCTTGGCGTGGAACTTGTCACGCGCCTTGACCCACACCTTCTTCACGCCCGCCTCTTTCAGGACGAGGGTGGTTAGGATGCTGGTCTCCAGGTTGTCGCCGATGGCGACGAAGACGATATCGAAATGGGCCAGTCCCAGTTCGGCGACAGTGGCCTCATCAGTGGCGTCAGCGACGATGACGTGATTGCAGAGAGCGGCGATTTGACGGGTCTTGCTCTCGTCGATATCGATGGCCAGCACTTCGGCATCTTGCCGTTGCAGCTCTTCACATAACGCGCTGCCAAACAGGCCCAGGCCGATGACGGCAAACTGGTTGTTCATGAGTTGTTCCTCAACAGTTGAAGCCGTCTACTGTAAACCACTGTTATTGCCCCGCAAAGGGCCCGAGTTTTTCGTCAGGGGGTAACTTGAGGTAGACTGCGTCCTTGCACCAAGCCGGGATAGACCGATGAAACTGAATGCCAACGCCTCCTTGTTGAAGCTCAACACCCTTGCCCTCGATGCTTATTGCCTCTGGCTGGCCGAGGTGGAGCAGGTTGCCGATCTGGCGACCCTGCGTGCCGATCCGCAGCTCAACCAGCTGCCACGCCTCAATCTGGGCGGCGGCAGCAACATGCTCTTCACCACCGATTTTCTCGGTCTGGTGGTGCTTAACCGGCTCAAGGGGATTGCCGCTGAAGATGGTGGCGATCACTGGTTGCTGCATGTGGCGGCGGGTGAGGATTGGCATCAGCTGGTACGCCACTGCCTCCTGCAGGGCTGGTATGGGCTGGAGAATCTGGCGCTGATCCCCGGTACGGTCGGTGCGGCGCCGGTGCAGAACATTGGCGCGTATGGCGTAGAGCTGGCTGACTTCTGCGCCTATGTCGAGGCGTTCAACTGGCAGAGCGGCGAGATTGAGCGGATCGCGGCGGCAGAGTGCCACTTCGGTTATCGCGACAGCATCTTCAAGCACGAGTATCAGGATTCCCACCTGATCACCGCAGTCGGGCTCAAACTGCCCAAGGCGTGGCAGCCGGTGCTGGGCTATGGCCCGCTGGCGGCGCTCGGTGACACACCTTCTGCGCAGGCCATCTTCGATACCGTCTGTGCCACCCGCATGGCCAAACTGCCGGATCCCGCCGTGCTCGGCAATGCGGGCAGTTTCTTCAAAAATCCGGTGGTGCCTGCGGCGCTGGCGAAGTCGCTCAAGGCGCGCTATCCGCAGATGCCCTGCTATCCGGCCGGAGAAGGGCAGGCCAAGCTGGCGGCGGGCTGGCTCATCGATCAGTGCGGCCTGAAAGGCTTCGCCATCGGCCGCGCCGCCGTCCATCAGGAGCAGGCGCTGGTGCTGGTCAATCTGGGGGGCGCCAGCGCCATGGAGCTGATCGCGCTGGCGGCCCATGTTCGCGATAGCGTGGAACAAAAGTTTGGCGTGGCACTGGAGCACGAGGTGCGCTTCATGGGGCCGCAGGGCGAAACCTGGCTCGACGAGGTGCTCTCATGACCTTGACTCCCATCAGACAGACCCTGATCACCCTGCTCAGCGACGGCCAGTTTCACTCCGGCGAACAGTTGGGCGAGCAGCTTGGCATCAGCCGGGCGGCGGTGAGCAAACACATGGCGGCGCTCAAGGAGCTGGGGCTGGATCTGTTCAGCCTGACCGGCAAGGGCTACCGGCTGGCGGTGCCGATGGCGCTCTATGATCAGGCCACCTTGCAAGCGCTGGCCCCGATGGCGCCGGTGCACTGTTTTCCGGTTATTGGCTCGACCAATCAGCACCTGCTGGATCGGGTCAATGATCTGCGCTCCGGCGAGAGTTGTCTGGCCGAGTGCCAGACCGCCGGGCGCGGTCGCCGTGGCAAACCCTGGATTTCGCCGTTCGGTTGCCAGCTGATCCTCAGCATGTACTGGCGACTCGAACAAGGCATGGCGGCGGCCATGGGGCTGAGTCTGGCGGTCGGTGTTGCTGTGGTCGAGGCGCTGGAATCCCTTGGCTATCAGGGCGTCGAGCTCAAGTGGCCGAACGACCTCTACTATCAGGGCCGCAAGCTGGCGGGGATACTGGTGGAGATGAGCGGTAGCGCTGGCGCCAGCTGTCATCTGGTGATCGGCATCGGTCTCAATCTGGCGATGCCTGCCCGCGAAGGGGAGAAGATCGATCAGGCCTGGGCCGAGCTGCGCCACATCAATCCGGAACTGGTGGATCGCAATCAGCTGGCGGCCCGGATGATCGTCCATCTGCAGCTGGCGCTGCACACCTTTGAGCAGCAGGGTCTGGCAAGTTTTGTCGATGACTGGAACCGGCTCGATCACTTTGCCGGTCGCCCGGTGCGCCTGTTGATGGGGGATCAGGAGATCCGCGGCATCGCCCGTGGCATCGATGATCGCGGCGCCCTGCGCCTGGAGACGGGTGAAGGGGTCAAATTCTATCTGGGGGGCGAGCTCTCCCTGCGCCGGGGCGACTGAGGGCCAGCAAGGCCGCTGATGATGCCAAACAGAAGAGGGGGCCTGCGGGCCCCCTCTTCGTTATCCGGCAATCGCTGCCATCATTTGCGCAGCTTGATTTGCTCGATGGCGTGCTCATGGCCCTTGGTCATGATCAGGTTGGCACGCTCACGAGTTGGCAGGATATTTTCCTGCAAATTCAGATAGTTGATGTCTTGCCAGATATTGCTGGCGATCCGGGTCGCCTCACTCTCCGCCAGCTTGGCGTAGTTATGGAAGTAGGAGTCGGGATCCGAGAAGGCACCGCTGCGGAATTTCAGGAAGCGTTCGATATACCAGGTACGCAGCAGTTCGGCATCGGCATCCACATAGATGGAGAAGTCGACGAAGTCGGAGACAAAGACCCGATGGGGCTCCTGGGGGTAGTCCATGCCGCTTTGCAGCACATTGAGTCCTTCCAGGATCAGGATGTCCGGCTGCTCCACCACCTTCTTCTCATCGGGAATGATGTCGTAGATGAGGTGGGAGTAGACCGGCGCTTCGACCTTCTCGTGACCGGCGCGGATATTGGCGACAAACTCCACCAGATGGCGGATGTCGTAGGATTCCGGGAATCCCTTGCGGCGCATCAGGCCGCGCTCTTCCAGTACCTTGTTGGGATAGAGGAAGCCATCGGTGGTGACCAGCTCTACCCGCGGATGTTCCGGCCAGCGCTCCAGCAGCGCCTGCAGAATACGGGCCGTGGTGCTTTTGCCCCCCGCCACGCTGCCAGCAATGCTGATGATATAGGTACCCTTGCCGCGGGACTGACCGAGGAACTGCTCCAGTACCCGGCTGCGACGTTGCTTGGCTTTGACATAGAGATTGAGCAGGCGGGAGAGGGGCAGGTAGATCTCTTCCACTTCCCGCAATGACACCTTCTCGTTGATCCCGCGCAGGGTCTGCAGATCGTGTTCGGTCAGGGTCAGGGGGACCGAATCGCGCAATAACGCCCATTGATCGCGGGTGAATTGCAGATAGGGGTTATGCTCTGTCGTCATGGTGTCATCACTGTTTCTTGGGCACGGCGACCATACACCAAGGGGGGGGGAGCGACAAGGGACGCAGCAGGATTGGCTTGTTTGCCCCCGCTTTTTTGCAAACTTCCCGGCAATAAAGCATATTTTGCCGGGTTCAATGGTTGCATCCCCCAAAACCTTACAATAAAATGCGCGACGCTTGACTGTCTGTCGTCTATTTGCCGTGCAAAAGCGATAAAAACAACGGGTGCAAGCAGAATTACCGTTGTGACAATCTGGCGTCTGGAGGGGTTCCCGAGCGGCCAAAGGGATCAGACTGTAAATCTGACGGCTCTGCCTTCGAAGGTTCGAATCCTTCTCCCTCCACCATATTTCTCTGCGGTTTGAGTTCTTTGGGTTAGAGAAATGCGGGCATCGTATAATGGCTATTACCTCAGCCTTCCAAGCTGATGATGCGGGTTCGATTCCCGCTGCCCGCTCCAAGATGCTGATATGGCTCAAGCGATACCAAGAGCTACACCCTCGGGTGAGGTCGGCAGTCGAATCTGCCTGTCAGCACCAGCCTCTCTTCCCCACCAGATTCAAATCCATCATATAAACTGTTCTGTGGTTAGCTTGCCACCGCGTACTCAGCGTTAGTTTAGAGGGACGATCATGTCTAAAGAAAAATTTGAGCGTAATAAACCGCACGTTAACGTGGGTACCATCGGCCACGTTGACCACGGTAAAACCACCCTGACTGCAGCTATCACCAACGTGCTGGCCAAGCACTTCGGTGGTAAAGCTTTCGCCTTCGACCAGATCGACAAGGCACCGGAAGAGCGTGAGCGTGGTATCACCATCAACACCTCCCACGTAGAATACGACACCGCTACCCGTCACTACGCTCACGTAGATTGCCCGGGTCACGCCGACTACGTTAAAAACATGATCACCGGTGCTGCCCAGATGGATGGCGCGATCCTGGTAGTAGCAGCGACTGACGGCCCGATGCCGCAGACTCGTGAGCACATCCTGCTGGGTCGTCAGGTTGGTATTCCGTACATGATCGTGTTCATGAACAAGTGTGACATGGTTGATGACGAAGAGCTGCTCGAACTGGTCGAGATGGAAGTTCGTGAACTGCTGACCGAATATGACTTCCCGGGTGATGACCTGCCGGTAGTTCGTGGTTCCGCGCTGAAAGCGCTGGAAGGCGATGCTGCATGGGAAGAGAAGATCATCGAGCTGGCTCACCACCTGGATACCTACATCCCGGAGCCGGAGCGCGCAATTGACCTGCCGTTCCTGATGCCTATCGAAGACGTATTCTCTATCGCTGGCCGTGGTACCGTAGTTACCGGTCGTGTAGAGCGCGGTATCGTTAAAGTCGGTGAGACTGTAGAAATCGTTGGTATCAAAGATACCGTTTCTACCACCTGTACCGGTGTTGAAATGTTCCGTAAGCTGCTGGACGAAGGTCGTGCAGGCGAGAACATCGGCGCACTGCTGCGTGGCGTGAAGCGTGAAGACGTAGAACGTGGTCAAGTACTGGCCAAGCCGGGTTCAATCAAGCCGCACACCAAGTTTGAATCTGAAGTGTACGTACTGTCCAAAGAAGAAGGTGGTCGTCATACCCCGTTCTTCAAAGGCTACCGTCCGCAGTTCTACTTCCGTACTACCGACGTGACCGGTACCATCGAACTGCCGGAAGGCGTTGAAATGGTAATGCCAGGCGACAACATCAAAATGGTTGTTACCCTGATTGCCCCGATCGCAATGGACGACGGCCTGCGTTTCGCTATCCGTGAAGGTGGCCGTACCGTAGGTGCCGGTGTTGTAGCCAGCGTAATCGCTTAATCTTTGGCTTACATAAATAAAGCAAAGCCCCTATAATAGGGGCTTTCTTGTGTAGGGGCGTAGTTCGAATTGGTAGAACAGCGGTCTCCAAAACCGATGGTTGCGGGTTCGAGTCCTGCCGCCCCTGCCATATACCTCGTCTCGTACGGGGCTTTTGTGTCTTTGGTTACGTCAGATACAGGTGGGTTGTATGAGTGTTAGTTCTGAGAGCCAGGGCGGAAGCAAGGATACCCTGCTTTGGGGCCTGGTTTTCATTATCCTGGCGGCCGCTGTAGTGGGTAATTACCTGCTCAACGATGTTGTCGCTGCCGTCCGCGCCCTGGGTGTGGTCGTTGTCATTGCTGCTGCCGGTGCAGTAGCCCTGCAAACCACCAAGGGAAAGGCAACACTGGCATTTGCCCGTGAGTCTCGCCTGGAAGTCCGCAAGGTCGTATGGCCGACCCGTCAGGAAGCCATTCAGACAACCCTGATTGTGCTGGCGGTGACCGCCGTGATGGGGCTGCTGCTGTTCGTTCTGGACGGTGCCTTGGTCTGGTTGGTCAACCTGATTACCGGTGTGTAAGGATAAGCCATGACTGAACAACGTGAACAACGTATGAGATGGTATGTCGTGCAGGCTTTTTCCGGCTATGAAGGCCGTGTAGCCAAGTCCCTGCGCGAGCATATCAAGATGCATGGCATGGAAGACATGTTCGGTGAAGTACTGGTCCCGACCGAAGAAGTGGTCGAGATGCGTGCTGGCCAGAAGCGCAAGAGTGAGCGCAAGTTTTTCCCGGGTTATGTCCTGGTCCAGATGATGATGGATGAAACCACATGGCACCTGGTGCGTAACGTGCCACGCGTAATGGGCTTCATCGGCGGTACTTCCGACCGTCCGGCACCGATCTCCGACAAAGAGGCCGATGCCATCCTGAACCGTCTGCAGGATGCCCACGACAAGCCGCGTCCGAAAACCCTGTTTGAACCGGGTGAAATGGTGCGGGTTGCCGATGGTCCGTTTGCCGACTTCAACGGTACCGTTGAAGAGGTCGATTATGAGAAGAGCCGCGTGAAGGTCTCTGTACTGATCTTCGGTCGTTCTACTCCTGTTGAACTGGATTTTGGTCAGGTCGAAAAGGGCTGATTGAATTCTGTACGTTTAACGGTTGTCAGGGGCAGCGATTATCTCTATAATTCGCTGCCCCTTTATTAGTTGGGGAGCCGTTTGCAGGAGCAAGTCTCCGAGGCGCTAGAACCCATTTTTGAGGTAATTTCCTAATGGCTAAGAAAGTCACAGCTTATATCAAGCTGCAGGTTGCTGCTGGTGCAGCCAACCCGTCTCCTCCCGTTGGTCCTGCACTGGGTCAACACGGTGTGAACATCATGGAATTCTGTAAGGCGTTCAACGCTCGTACAGAGAAGCTGGAAAAAGGTTCACCGACTCCGGTCGTGATCACCGTTTACAGTGACCGTTCCTTCACCTTCGAAACCAAGACTCCGCCTGCTTCCTTCCTGCTGAAGAAAGCTGCTGGTATCAAGTCTGGTTCTGCCAAGCCGAACAAAGACAAGGTTGGTAAGGTGACCGTAGCCCAGCTGCAAGAAATCGCCAAGACCAAAGAACCGGATATGACCGGTGCCGATCTGGATGCAAAAGTACGTTGCATCGCAGGCTCCGCTCGTTCCATGGGTCTGGTAGTGGAGGATTAAGACAATGGCTAAACTTTCCAAGCGTATGCGCGTTATTCGCGAAAAAGTTGACGGTACCAAAGAGTACTCCATCAACGAAGCCATTGCCCTGCTGAAAGAACTGGCTACCGCCAAGTTCGTTGAAAGCGTTGACGTTGCTGTCAACCTGGGTATCGACGCTCGTAAATCTGACCAAAACGTACGTGGTGCTACTGTACTGCCGCACGGTACCGGTCGTGATGTACGCGTTGCCGTATTTACTCAAGGTGCCAACGCCGAAGCAGCTAAAGCTGCCGGTGCTGACCTGGTAGGTATGGATGACCTGGCCGATCTGGTTAAGAAAGGCGAGATGAACTTCGACGTCGTGATCGCATCCCCTGATGCAATGCGCGTTGTTGGTCAACTGGGTCAAATCCTGGGCCCGCGCGGCCTGATGCCGAACCCGAAAGTTGGTACTGTAACTCCTAACGTTGCTGAAGCGGTCAAGAACGCCAAAGCCGGTCAGGTTCGTTACCGTAACGACAAGAATGGTATCATCCATACCACTCTGGGTAAGGTTTCTTTCGACGAAGTTCAGCTGAAAGAAAACTTGGAAGCTCTGCTGGTTGCCCTGAAAAAAGGCAAACCCTCTTCCGCCAAAGGTATCTTCATCAAGAAAGTCAGCATCTCCACCACCATGGGTGCCGGTGTTGCCGTAGACCAAGCTTCTCTGGAAGCTCAGGCCTAATTGATGGGTTTTACAAGGCGCAAAATTTAATCTATAATTTTGCGCCTTGATTGGTTGGGGGTTTCGACCTCCGTCCAAGACCGCAGGAGGCTGCAAAGCCTTAATGTTTCCTGCGTAGACGGTGCCGGAAACCCAGCGAGAAAGTTTCTTTCTCTTCTGGAATCCTGCTACCGCATCGTTCCCCTCTGTTGTAAAGGTAGGGGGGATGTGTCTGTACTGGGTCAATAGACCCGGATTCAATCCAGGAGTTAAGCCAATGGCATTGGGACTCGAAGACAAAAAGGCAATTGTTGCTGAAGTCAACGAAGCTGCCAAAGGCGCTCTGTCTGCAGTTGTAGCCGATTCTCGCGGTGTGACTGTAGATAAGATGACCGTCCTGCGTAAAACCGCTCGCGAAGCTGGTGTGTACATGCGCGTTGTGCGTAACACCCTGCTGCGTCGTGCAGTTGAAGGTACCGAATTCGAGTGCCTGAACAACGCATTTACCGGTCCTACCTTGATTGCTTTCTCTAACGAACACCCGGGCGCTGCTGCTCGTCTGTTCAAAGAGTTTGCCAAAGCGAACCAAAAGTTCGAAATCAAGGCTGGCGCTTTTAACGGTGAGTTTATCGCCGCAGCACAAATTGATCGTCTGGCCACGCTGCCGACCTACGACGAAGCGATTGCGAAGTTGATGGCGACTATGAAAGAAGCCTCTGCTGGCAAGCTGGTTCGTACCATCGCTGCTGTGCGTGATCAGAAGCAAGCTGCTGCTTGATTCTCGCCTATCTAGGCTGTTTGAGTTTATTCAACATCAGGAATTTTTGTCATGTCTATCACTAAAGACCAAATCATCGAAGCCGTTGCTTCCATGTCTGTAATGGAAGTTGTTGAGCTGATCGAAGCTATGGAAGAGAAGTTCGGTGTTTCTGCCGCTGTTGCTGTTGCTGCCGGTCCGGCTGCTGAAGCAGTAGAAGAGAAAACCGAGTTCGACGTAGTTCTGACCGCTGCTGGCGCCAACAAAGTTGCCGTCATCAAAGCCGTTCGTGGCGCTACCGGTCTGGGCCTGAAAGAAGCCAAAGATCTGGTTGAAGCTGCCCCGGCTAACCTGAAAGAAGGCGTGTCCAAGGACGAAGCTGAAGCTCTGAAGAAGCAGCTTGAAGAAGCTGGTGCTTCTGTTGAGATCAAATAATCTGCATTTATGTAGATTAGCCTGATAAAACAGGCTAGGGCTGGTGAATATTTGTTCACCAGCCTTTTTGCGCTGTAGACTGAGAGCATTTCACACCGTTTACGACTCTCGGTGCACCAGCAATCCGGACTGTTTCCATTCGTCCGGGCCAACACAAAACGGTGTTGAGACAGAGCTGTCCTGCGGGACAGAGTGGGTCACTTATCAGCGAGCTGAGGAACCCTATGGTTTACTCTTATACCGAAAAAAAACGCATTCGTAAGGACTTCGGTAAGCGAGACCAGGTACTGGACACGCCTTATCTGTTGTCCATTCAGCTGGACTCCTTCAAGCAGTTCATCGAGGCTGACCCGGAAGGTGAATATGGCCTAGAGGCCGCTTTCCGTAGCGTTTTCCCGATCACCAGTTACTCCGGTAGTGCTGAGCTTCAGTATGTCAGCTATCGCCTGGGTGAGCCGGTATTTGACGTAAAAGAATGCCAGATCCGTGGAGTGACCTACTCCGCGCCGCTGCGTGTCAAGCTTCGTATGGTTCTGTACGATCGTGAAGCAGCTGCCGGCACCGTCAAAGACATCAAGGAACAAGAAGTATACATGGGCGAAATTCCGCTCATGACCGAGAACGGCACCTTTGTTATCAATGGTACCGAGCGGGTTATCGTCTCCCAGCTGCACCGCAGCCCGGGCGTCTTCTTCGACCACGATAAAGGCAAAACTCATTCATCCGGTAAGGTACTGTATAACGCTCGCGTTATCCCCTACCGTGGCTCCTGGCTGGACTTCGAGTTCGATGCAAAAGACAACCTGTTTGTCCGTATCGACCGTCGTCGCAAACTGCCAGCATCCATTATTCTGCGCGCTCTGGACTTCACTTCCGAACAGATCCTGGCCACCTTCTTCGAGACCATCGGTTTTGAAGTAAAAGATGGCAAGTTGATGATGGATTTGGTGCCAGAGCGTCTGCGTGGTGAAACTGCGACCTTTGACATCGTGGCCAATGGCGCCGTGGTGGTTGAGACCGGTCGTCGTGTGACTGCGCGTCACATCCGTCAGTTGGAAAAAGATGCCGTTACCCAGATTGAGGTACCGGTTGAGTATGTTGTTGGCAAAGTTGCTGCCAAGGACTACGCACATCCGCAAACTGGCGAGATGGTCGTGACCGCCAACCAGGCACTGAGCCTGGAAGCGATCGCCAACCTGTCCCAAGCCGGCTTCAAGCACTTCGAGGTTCTGTTCACCAACGAACTGGATCACGGTGCCTACATGTCCGAGACCCTGCGTGTCGACTCCAGCTCCAACCGTTTGGAAGCGCTGGTCGAGATCTATCGCATGATGCGTCCGGGCGAGCCGCCTACTCGCGAAGCTGCAGAACAGCTGTTCGAAAACCTGTTCTTCTCCGCCGAGCGTTACGACCTGTCTACCGTAGGTCGGATGAAGTTCAACCGCCGTCTGGGTCGTGAAGACGAGACTGGCGCTGGCGTACTGACCAAAGACGACATCGTTGAAGTCATGAAGCGCCTGATCGACATCCGTAACGGCAACGACGAAGTGGACGATATCGACCACCTGGGTAACCGTCGTATCCGTTCTGTCGGTGAAATGGCCGAGAACCAGTTCCGCGTCGGTCTGGTGCGTGTCGAGCGTGCGGTCAAGGAGCGTCTCTCCCTGGGCGACCTGGACACCCTGATGCCGCAGGATCTGATCAACGCCAAGCCGATCTCCGCCGCAGTCAAAGAGTTCTTTGGTTCCAGTCAGCTGTCCCAGTTTATGGACCAGAACAACCCGCTCTCCGAAGTGACCCACAAGCGTCGTATTTCCGCGCTGGGCCCGGGCGGTTTGACTCGTGAGCGTGCCGGCTTTGAAGTCCGAGACGTACACCCGACTCACTACGGTCGTCTGTGCCCTATCGAGACTCCTGAAGGTCCGAACATCGGTCTGATCAACTCGCTGTCCGTGTACTCTCGTACCAACGAGTACGGTTTCCTCGAGACCCCGTATCGCAAGGTCATTGACGGTGTGATCACCGACGAAGTGGACTACCTGTCTGCTATCGAAGAAGGCAAGTACGTGATCGCACAGGCTAACGCCGCGACCACCGAAGATGGCCGTCTGAAAGATGAATTGATCCCGTGCCGTCATAAAGGTGAATCCACCTTTATGAACGCCGACCAGATCCAGTATATGGACGTGAGCCCGCAGCAGATCGTATCTGTGGCAGCGGCTCTGATCCCGTTCCTGGAACACGATGACGCGAACCGCGCATTGATGGGTTCAAACATGCAACGTCAGGCTGTACCGACTCTGCGTGCTGACAAGCCGCTGGTAGGTACCGGTATGGAACGCGCTGTGGCCGTTGACTCCGGTGTAACCGTAGTGGCCAAGCGTGGCGGCGTAATCGACTATGTCGATGCCTCCCGTATCGTCCTGAAGGTCAATGAAGATGAGCTGATGCCAGGCGAAGCCGGTATCGACATCTACAACCTGACCAAATACACCCGTTCCAACCAGAACACCTGTATCAACCAGCGTCCTTGCGTGATGTTGGGTGAGCCGGTGATGGCTGGCGACGTACTGGCTGACGGCCCGTCCACCGATCTGGGTGAACTGGCACTGGGTCAGAACATGCGCGTCGCGTTCATGCCGTGGAACGGTTACAACTTTGAAGACTCGATCCTGGTGAACGAGCGTGTTGTTCAGGAAGATCGCCTGACCACCATCCATATCCAGGAACTGGCCTGTATCTCCCGTGACACCAAGCTGGGTCCGGAAGAGATCACTGCTGACATCCCGAACGTGGGTGAAGCCGCTCTGTCCAAGCTGGACGAGTCCGGTATCGTCTACGTGGGTGCCGAAGTGAAGGGCGGCGACATTCTGGTCGGTAAGGTAACGCCGAAAGGTGAAACCCAGCTGACGCCGGAAGAGAAGCTGCTGCGCGCCATCTTCGGTGAGAAGGCCTCCGATGTGAAGGACTCCTCCCTGCGTGTACCGAACGGTGTGTACGGTACCGTGGTTGACGTGCAAGTCTTTACCCGCGATGGCGTGGAAAAAGACAAGCGTGCCAAAGAAATCGAAGAGATGCAGCTGAAGGAAGCGAAGAAGGACTTGACCGAAGAGTTCAAGATCCTGGAAGACGGCATTTTCGGCCGCTCCCGCAACCTGCTGCTGGCCGCCGGTTACAGCGAAGATCGTCTGAACAAGCTCGATCGCTCCAAGTGGTTTGAACTGGCCATCGAAGACGAAGGCAAGCAGACCGAACTGGAACAGATCGCTGAACAGCACGTTGAGCTGAAAGCCGAGTTCGACAAGAAATTCGAGAACAAGCGTCGCAAGATTATCCAGGGTGATGATCTGGCGCCGGGCGTACTGAAAATCGTCAAGGTTTATCTGGCAGTCAAGCGTCGCATCCAGCCGGGTGACAAGATGGCGGGCCGTCACGGTAACAAGGGTGTTATCTCCAAGATCTGTCCGGTCGAGGATATGCCCCATGACGAGTTCGGCCGTCCGGTCGACATCGTACTGAACCCGTTGGGTGTACCATCCCGTATGAACATCGGTCAGATCCTCGAAGTGCACCTGGGCCTTGCGGCCAAGGGTATCGGCGAGAAGATCGATCGCATGGTCAAAGAGCAGCGCGAGCTGTACGAGATGCGCAACTTCCTGCAACAGGTCTATGACCTGGGCGAGAAGGACACCCAGCAAGTGAACATCGCCGAACTGTCTGACGACGACGTACGTATCCTGGTGGGTAACCTGCGTAAGGGTCTGCCGGTTGCTACTCCAGTGTTTGATGGTGCCAAAGAGCGCGAAATCAAAGCCCTGCTGAAGCTGGCCGACCTGCCGGAATCCGGTCAGATTGACTTGTTCGATGGCCGTACCGGTAACCGCTTCGAGCGTAAAGTAACCGTTGGTTACATGTACATGCTGAAGTTGAACCACTTGGTCGACGACAAGATGCACGCGCGTTCTACCGGTTCTTACAGCCTGGTTACCCAGCAGCCGCTGGGTGGTAAGGCTCAGTTCGGTGGTCAGCGTTTCGGTGAGATGGAAGTGTGGGCCCTGGAGGCTTACGGTGCGGCATATACCCTGCAGGAAATGCTGACCGTCAAGTCTGACGATGTGAATGGCCGTACCAAGATGTATAAGAACATCGTGGATGGCGACCACCGTATGGAGCCGGGCATGCCCGAATCCTTCAACGTATTGCTGAAGGAAATCCGCTCTCTGGGTATCAACATCGAGCTGGACGAAGAGTAAGAGCTCGCTCTTATTGTTCGAGAATTGACGTGGGCGCCCCGCTGTTTTGGCAGCCGGGGCGCCGAGGTTAGACTCCTGACAGGGGAAACACGTGAAAGACTTACTCAAGTTTTTGAAGGCTCAGACCAAGACCGAAGAGTTTGACAGTATCAAGATCGGTCTGGCCTCTCCTGACATGATCCGCTCCTGGTCATTCGGTGAGGTCAAAAAGCCTGAGACCATCAACTACCGGACTTTCAAGCCGGAACGTGATGGTCTGTTCTGCGCCCGCATCTTCGGACCGGTGAAGGACTACGAGTGTCTGTGCGGCAAGTACAAGCGCCTGAAACACCGTGGTGTGATCTGTGAGAAGTGCGGCGTTGAAGTGACCCAGACCAAGGTCCGTCGTGAGCGTATGGGCCACATCGAGCTGGCCAGCCCGACTGCCCACATCTGGTTCCTGAAGTCCCTGCCGTCCCGTATCGGTCTGCTGCTGGACATGACCCTGCGCGACATCGAGCGCGTGCTTTACTTCGAATCTTTCGTGGTAATCGAGCCGGGCATGACCAACCTCGAACGTAGCCAGATGCTCTCTGAAGAGCAGTACCTGGATGCGCTGGAAGAGTGGGGCGACGAATTTGACGCCAAGATGGGTGCCGAAGCAATCCTGGCATTGCTGCGCGCCATCGATCTGGAAGGTGAAGTCAAAACCATGCGTGAGGAGCTGGATCAAACCAACTCCGAGACCAAGCGCAAGAAGACCACCAAGCGTCTGAAGCTGATGGAAGCTTTCCTGCAGTCCGGCAACAAGCCGGAGTGGATGATCATGACAGTGCTGCCTGTGCTGCCGCCGGACCTGCGTCCGCTGGTACCACTGGACGGCGGCCGTTTCGCGACTTCCGATCTGAACGATCTGTACCGTCGCGTGATCAACCGTAACAACCGCTTGAAGCGTCTGCTGGATCTGGCTGCTCCGGACATCATCGTGCGCAACGAAAAGCGTATGCTGCAAGAGTCCGTCGATGCGCTGCTGGATAACGGCCGTCGCGGTCGTGCCATCACCGGTTCCAACAAGCGCCCGCTGAAATCCTTGGCCGACATGATCAAGGGTAAGCAAGGTCGTTTCCGTCAAAACCTGCTGGGTAAACGGGTCGACTACTCCGGTCGTTCCGTTATCACCGTAGGCCCGACCCTGCGCCTGCATCAGTGCGGTCTGCCGAAGAAAATGGCGCTGGAACTGTTCAAGCCGTTCATCTATGGCAAGCTGGAAACCCGCGGTCTGGCGACCACTATCAAGGCCGCCAAGAAGATGGTGGAGCGCGAGGAAGCTGTCGTTTGGGATATCCTGGACGAAGTGATCCGCGAGCACCCGGTGCTGCTGAACCGTGCACCGACCCTGCACCGTCTGGGTATCCAGGCATTCGAACCGACTCTGGTCGAAGGCAAGGCAATCCAGCTGCACCCGCTGGTTTGTGCTGCGTATAACGCGGACTTCGATGGTGACCAGATGGCGGTCCACGTACCGCTGACTCTGGAAGCCCAGCTGGAAGCGCGTGCGCTGATGATGTCTACCAACAACATCCTGTCGCCTGCCTCCGGTGAGCCGATCATCGTTCCTTCTCAGGACGTGGTCTTGGGTCTGTACTACATGACCCGTGCCCGTATCAACGCCAAAGGCGAAGGTATGGTGCTGGCCGGCCCGAAAGAAGCCGAGAAAGTTTATCGCGCCGGTCTGGCCGATCTGCATGCTCGTGTGAAAGTACGCATTACCGAATACCTGCGTCAGGAAGACGGTTCTCTGCGTGAACACACCGAGATGAAGAACACCACCGTTGGTCGTGCGATCCTGAGCCTGATCCTGCCGAAAGGCATGGAATACGCCCTGATCGACGAGCCGAAGGTGCTGACTGCTGCAGAGCAGGCTGACCTGGATGCCAATCCGCAGAACTGGATCAAATCCGTATCCAACAAGGCGCTGGGCAAAAAGCTCATCTCCCGTCTGCTGAACACCTGCTATCGCAAGCAGGGCCTGAAGGACACCGTTATCTTCGCTGACCAGCTGATGTATACCGGTTTCCACTATGCGGCCCTGTCCGGTGCTTCCGTTGGTATCGATGACATGGTCATCCCGGATGCCAAGAAAGACATCATTGCGGCAGCCGAAGCCGAAGTTGCCGAGATCCAGGACCAGTTCCTGTCCGGTCTGGTGACTGCGGGCGAACGTTACAACAAGGTTATCGATATCTGGGCCAGCGCCAACGAGCTCGTCTCCAAGGCCATGATGGAGAACTTGTCCAAAGAGCGTAACGTCAACTCGCTGGGTGAAGAAGAAGAGCAGGCATCGTTCAACAGCATCTTTATGATGGCCGACTCTGGTGCGCGTGGTTCCGCCGCCCAGATCCGTCAGCTGGCCGGTATGCGTGGCCTGATGGCCAAGCCGGATGGCTCCATCATCGAGACGCCGATCGTCGCGAACTTCCGCGAAGGTCTGAACGTATTGCAGTACTTTATCTCCACTCACGGTGCTCGTAAGGGTCTGGCGGATACCGCACTGAAGACGGCTAACTCCGGTTACCTGACTCGTCGTCTGGTAGACGTGGCACAAGACATGGTGATCACCGAGGACGATTGCGGCACTACCGAAGGTCTGTGGATGACTCCGCTGATCGAAGGTGGCGACGTTGTCGAACCGCTGCGTGAGCGCGTGCTGGGCCGTGTGGTTGCCGATGACGTGATCAAGCCGGGTACTGAAGATGAGGTGCTGGTAGCACGTAACACCCTGCTCGACGAGCAGCTGTGTGACCTGCTGGAGCAAAACTCTGTTGACCGCGTGAAGGTACGTTCTGCCATCACCTGTGAAACTGACTTCGGTAACTGTGCTCACTGCTACGGCCGTGATCTGGCCCGTGGTCACCTGGTTAACAAAGGTGAGGCTGTCGGTGTTATCGCCGCCCAGTCCATCGGTGAGCCGGGTACCCAGCTGACGATGCGTACGTTCCACATCGGTGGTGCGGCATCCCGTGCTGCTGCCGAGAACAGCATCCAGGTCAAGAACACCGGTACCATCAAGCTGCAGAACGCCAAGTTCGTTCACAACAGCGATGACAAACTGGTTATCACCTCCCGTTCTACCGAACTGACCATCATGGACGACATGGGCCGTACCAAGGAAAGCCACAAGCTGCCTTACGGTTCCGTGCTGGAAGTGAAGGACGGCCAGGCTGTGAACGCTGGCGAGACCGTTGCCAACTGGGATCCGCACACCCACCCGATCATCACCGAAGTGGCAGGTCGCCTGCAGTTCGAACACATGATCGATGGCGTGACCATCACTCGTCAGACCGACGAGCTGACCGGTCTCTCTTCTATCGTCGTACTGGATGTCAACGAGCGTCCGAGTGCCGGTAAAGAGATGCGTCCGACCGTTAAACTGGTCGACCTGAACGGCAAAGACGTGATGATCCCGGGTACCGATGTAGCCGCCCAGTACTTCCTGCCGGGCAAGGCGATCGTGAACCTGGAAGATGGTGCCAACGTGGGCGTGGGTGACGCGGTAGCGCGTATCCCGCAAGAGTCCGGCGGTACCAAGGACATCACCGGTGGTCTGCCGCGCGTTGCGGATCTGTTCGAAGCACGTCAACCGAAGGAACCGGCAATTCTGGCCGAGATCTCCGGTACCATCTCCTTCGGGAAAGAGACCAAGGGCAAACGCCGTCTGGTCATCACCCCGACTGATGGTGGCAACGTCTACGAAGAGATGATTCCGAAGTGGCGTAACCTGAACGTGTTCGAAGGTGAAAAAGTTGAGAAGGGTGAAGTGCTGGCGGACGGTCCTGAGTCTGCTCACGACATCCTGCGTCTGCGCGGTATCAGCCCGGTCGCCAACTACATCGCCAACGAAGTGCAAGACGTTTACCGTCTGCAAGGCGTTAAGATCAACGACAAGCACATCGAAGTCATCGTTCGTCAGATGCTGCGCAAGTGCGAGATCCTGAGCGCTGGCGATACCGATCTGATCGAAGGCGAACAGGTTGAAGTTGCTCGTGTGAAGATTGCCAACCGTAAGCTGGTTGCCGAGGGCAAGACCCCTGCGACCTTCCGTCATGTACTGATGGGTATTACCAAGGCATCTCTGAGCACCGAGTCCTTCATCTCTGCGGCTTCCTTCCAGGAAACCACTCGCGTTCTGACCGAAGCCGCCGTTGGTGGTAAGCGTGATGAACTGCGTGGTCTGAAAGAGAACGTCATTGTGGGTCGTCTGATCCCGGCTGGTACCGGCTTTGCCTACCACCATAGCCGGATCAACCAGCGTGCTGCCGCAGCTCGTGCTGTTGGTACCCCGCAGGTGACCGCTGATGAAGCTCAACAGAACCTGGCGGATCTGCTGAACGCAGCCGGTAGCTTCGACGAAGAGTAACTCGTCATCCGTGATTAAAAAGGGCTCCTTCAAGGAGCCCTTTTTGTTGGCCAATTCCTCGGCAAAGGTAGGCACCGCGCGGGTTTCAGGATGATCCAGAGCAAAGTTGTAGAGTAAAAAATCAAAAAAAGTTGACTTTACTCCCCTGCAATTTAAAACTCGGGAAAGTTGAATGGTTATTACAGGGGTAGAACATGACTGTCGGTATCGAGGAAGCGATGCTTCCCGAAGAACAGCTGATCGGCCGCACTTTTACAGATGAAGACAGGGAATTGTTGCGCTCATACGATGGGCTCATCGATGGCTTGGCCGAGCTGTTCGGCAAGCATTGTGAAGTGGTACTCCACTCCCTGGAAAATCTGCACGAGTCGGTGATCAAGATCGCCAACGGATTCAATACCGGACGCACCCTCGGGGCGCCCATCACCGATCTCGCCCTGCGCATGCTCAAGGATATCGAGAGCACTGGCCAGGATTACACCCAGAGCTATTTCGCTCGCAGCCGCACCGGTGCGCTGATGAAGTCGAGCACCATTGCCATTCGCAACAGCGAGCGGCAAGTAGTGGGGCTTATCTGCATCAACCTGCACATCAACGCGCCTTTCCACGAGTTCGTGGCCGAATTTTTCCCGACGCCCCAGCAGGCGGCGCGTCAGTCACCCGAGACCTTCGCCAACAGTGTGGAAGAGCTGGTTGCCCAGACGGTGGATAACACCATCGACGAGATCAACCGCGATCCCACCGTGGCCAACAATGCCAAGAACCGCTTCATCGTGACCCAGCTGTTCGAGAAGGGCATTTTCGACATCAAGGATTCGATCAATCTGGTGGCGGACAAACTCAATATTTCAAAACATACCGTTTATCTTTACATCCGACAGCGCAAGCAGGGTGAAGACGAAAACGAGTAACTCATTCCAGAAGGGGATAGATGAATGGCTAAAGAAGTGATTGCAACCGACAAGGCGCCTGCCGCGATTGGTCCGTATGTTCAGGCTACCAAGGTTGGCGAGATGATCTTCACCTCCGGGCAGATCCCGCTCGATCCTGCCACCATGGAAATCGTGGCTGGCGGCATCGAAGAGCAGGCCGAACGGGTGATGAAGAATCTGGTTGCCGTGTTGCACGCTGCCGGTGCCGATGCCAGCAACGTGGTTAAAACCACCTGCTTCCTGAGCGACATGAACAACTTCGTTGCCTTCAACCAGGTCTATGCCCGCTACTTTGGCGATGCCGCGCCAGCCCGCTCCTGCGTGGAAGTGGCCCGTCTGCCGAAAGATGTGCTGGTCGAGGTCGAGGCGATTGCCCATCTCTGATCAACGGATCGCAGCAAGCCCCTCCTGGCAGGGGCTTTTTTGTTTTTGGCGTAAAATGGACCGGGTCAGCACAGGAGTCCTGCTATGAGTCTGAGTTTTGCCATCCTGGTCACGGGGCCTGCTTATGGCACCCAGTCGGCCAGCACCGCCTATCGCTTTGCCCGCACACTGTTGGCGCAGGGGCATACCTTGTCCCACCTGTTCTTCTATCAGGATGGGGTCTGCAACGGCAACGGTCTGCACCTGCCTGCATCCGATGAGACCGACCTGGTGCGTCTGTGGCGAGAGCTGGCAGAAGAGCAGGGGATCCGTATCGACGTCTGTGTCGCCGCCGCCATGCGGCGCGGTGTGCTCGATGAGCAGGAGGCCAAGGGGGCAGGGCAGGCGCACTTCAATCTGCAAGCGCCGTTTTGCCTGAGCGGTCTGGGCCAGTTGGCCGAGGCGGCACTCACCGCCGATCGACTGGTTCAGTTCTAGGGGGAGTCATGAGCAAGAAAATCGCATTTATCTGCAGTCGTGGCCCCCATGGCCATGCCGCCGGTCGGGAAGGGCTCGATGCCTTGTTGGCCACCTCGGCTATGACCGATGAGCTGGCGCTGTTCCTGATTGGGGACGGTGTGCTGCAACTGCTCAAGGAGCAGCAGCCGGCCGCCATTTTGCAGCGCCACTACGCGCCCACCTTCAAAATGCTGGAACTCTACGACATCGAAGAGGTCTATGTTTGTGCTGACTCGCTGGCAGAGCGTGGCCTGACAGTGGATGATCTGCTGATCCCGGTCGAGAATCTGCCGCGCCAGGAGCTGGCTCGGCGCTGGGCACAATGTTCGACTCACATCAGCTTTTGAGGTCTCCATGTTGCATCTGATATTGAACTCCCCCTTTCAGAGTCAGGCTTTGGCACAGGCGCTTTCATACCTCCAGCCCGAGGATGAGCTGGTACTGATGCAGGATGCCGTGATAGCGGCGTCGGCTCCCCAGTGGAGCGAGCAGTTGGCGGGTATCCCGCTTTATGTGATGCAGGAAGACCTGCAAGCTCGCGGTTTGCATCATCGGGTGGGTAATGTGCTCGATATGGCGGGTCTGGTGGCACTGATTGCGCAAAAAGGTTCCCCGCGCACCTGGGGTGGCTGAGAAGCACATTTTCAAGAGAATTCAAGGTGATGTCATGAAACTAAACGGATCCGAATTGCCCTTTTGTGACGCAAATTGTATAAATCTTGACTCCCCAGACAACAGGGCATAAAATTTCGCGTCCCCGTATCTGCGGGGAGGATTTTCCACACGTTTATGAAGTCATTATCAGGAGCCTTTTGATGGCAACTATTAACCAGTTGGTTCGCAAGCCACGCATCAAGCTCGTTGTGAAAAGCAACGTGCCGGCGCTGGAAGCGTGCCCTCAGAAGCGTGGCGTATGCACCCGTGTATATACCACCACCCCGAAGAAGCCTAACTCTGCACTGCGTAAAGTATGCCGTGTACGTCTGACCAACGGCTTCGAAGTCACCTCCTACATCGGTGGTGAAGGTCACAACCTGCAAGAGCACTCTGTTGTTCTGATCCGTGGCGGTCGTGTAAAAGACTTGCCAGGTGTTCGTTATCACACCGTTCGTGGTGCGTTGGACTGTGCCGGTGTTAAAGACCGTAAGCAGGCTCGCTCCAAGTATGGCGTGAAGCGTCCTAAAGCTTAATGGTTCTCCGTTAAGTAAGGCCAAACGTTAATTCGTTTCTAGTTAGATAGCTTTCTAGTTTTGGGTAATCCCTGAAGTTACGGAGAATTTGAAATGCCAAGACGTCGTGTTGTTGGTCAGCGTAAAATCCTGCCAGATCCCAAGTTCGGATCAGAGCTGCTGGCTAAATTTGTCAACGTAGTAATGGTTGACGGTAAGAAATCTGTTGCAGAAGCCATCGTTTATGGCGCCCTGGACATCATTGCCACCAAATCTGGCAAAGAGCACCTGGCCCTGTTCGAAGTCGCTCTGGATAACATTCGTCCGGCGGTCGAGGTTAAATCTCGTCGCGTCGGTGGTGCAACCTATCAGGTGCCGGTAGAAGTTCGTCCGGTACGTCGCAATGCCCTGGCAATGCGCTGGTTGGTTGATGCCGCTCGTAAACGTGGTGAAAAATCAATGGCTCAGCGTCTGGCTGGCGAGCTGCTGGATGCCGCTGACAATAAGGGTTCGTCTGTCAAGAAACGTGAAGACGTTCACCGTATGGCTGAAGCGAACAAAGCCTTCGCTCACTTCCGCTGGTAATCCGCTTGCGCAGGGTCTTTTGGCTCTGCGCACCTTTAATTATCTAGGGACAAGCGCCTTAGTAAGAGGATGACAATGGCTCGTACAACCCCCATTGAGCGTTATCGTAACATCGGTATTTCCGCTCACATTGACGCCGGTAAGACTACTACTACCGAGCGCGTACTGTTTTATACCGGTGTAAGTCACAAAATCGGTGAAGTTCACGATGGCGCTGCCACCATGGACTGGATGGAACAGGAACAAGAGCGTGGTATTACCATCACCTCCGCCGCGACCACCGCTTTCTGGTCCGGTATGGGTAAACAGTTCCAACCGCACCGTATCAACATCATCGATACCCCGGGCCACGTTGACTTTACTATCGAAGTAGAGCGTTCAATGCGTGTTCTGGACGGTGCCGTGATGGTGTACTGTGCCGTAGGTGGCGTACAGCCACAGTCTGAAACCGTATGGCGTCAGGCTAACAAGTACAAGGTTCCCCGTATCGCGTTCGTCAACAAGATGGACCGTACCGGTGCCAACTTCCTGCGCTGCGTTGAGCACATCAAGACCCGTCTGAAAGGCGTTCCGGTTCCCCTTCAGCTGAACATCGGCGCCGAAGAGAACTTCAAGGGCGTTGTTGACCTGGTCAAGATGAAAGCCATCAACTGGAGCGAAGCTGACCAGGGCGTATCCTTCGATTACGAAGACGTCCCGGTTGAGCTGCTGGAACAGGCGCAAGAAATGCGCATGAATCTGGTTGAAGCCGCTGCTGAAGCGTCTGAAGACCTGATGGAAAAATACCTGGGCGGCGAAGAGCTGACCGAGGAAGAGATCAAGAAAGCTCTGCGTCAGCGTGTGCTGAACAACGAAATCATCCTGGTAACCTGTGGCTCCGCGTTCAAGAACAAGGGCGTACAGGCAATGCTGGATGCCGTTGTTGACTATCTGCCGGCTCCGACCGACGTAGCTGCTATCGACGGCCTGAAAATGGACGGCGAGACCAAAGACGAGCGTCACGCTTCTGATGACGAGCCGTTCTCTGCTCTGGCGTTCAAGATCGCTACCGACCCGTTCGTTGGTAACCTGACCTTCTTCCGCGTCTACTCCGGTGTTGTTAACTCCGGTGACACCGTGCTGAACTCCGTCAAGGACAAGCGCGAGCGTTTTGGCCGTATCGTTCAGATGCACGCCAACAAGCGCGAAGAGATCAAAGAAGTACGCGCTGGTGACATCGCTGCTGCTATCGGTCTGAAAGACGTGACCACTGGTGACACCCTGTGTGACCAGAACGCACCGATCATCCTCGAGCGTATGGAATTCCCGGAGCCGGTAATTTCTATCGCGGTTGAGCCGAAAACCAAGGCTGACCAAGAGAAGATGGGTCTGGCTCTGGGCCGTCTGGCTCAGGAAGATCCGTCCTTCCGCGTATGGACTGACGAAGAGTCAGGTCAAACCATCATCGCCGGTATGGGTGAGCTGCACCTGGACATCATCGTTGACCGTATGCGTCGCGAGTTCAAGGTTGAAGCGAACGTAGGTAAGCCGCAGGTTGCCTACCGTGAAACCATTCGTAACACCGTTAAGGATATCGAAGGTAAGCACGCCAAGCAGTCTGGTGGTCGTGGTCAGTACGGTCACGTTGTGATCGACATGTACCCGCTGGAAGAAGGCAAAGCCTACGAATTCGTCAACGACATCAAAGGTGGTGTCATTCCTGGTGAATTCATCCCGGGTGTTGATAAAGGTATCCGCGAGCAGCTCAAATCTGGTCCGCTGGCTGGTTACCCGGTTATGGATCTGGGTGTGCGTCTGCACTTCGGTTCTTACCACGATGTCGACTCTTCCGAACTGGCGTTCAAAATCGCTGCTTCCATGGCCTTTAAGGCTGGCTTCATGAAAGCCAACCCGGTTCTGCTTGAACCGATCATGAAAGTAGAAGTTGAAACTCCGGAAGATTACATGGGCGACGTTATCGGTGACCTGAACCGTCGTCGTGGCCTGATCGAAGGTATGGAAGATGGCCCGTCCGGCAAGATCGTACGTGCTCTGGTGCCGCTGGCCGAAATGTTCGGTTATGCAACTGCACTGCGTTCCGCTACCCAAGGTCGTGCTTCCTACGCCATGGAATTCGCCAAGTATCACGATGCACCGACCAACGTTGCACAAGCCGTGATCGAAGAGCGCAAATCCAAGTAATTTAAGATTCCCCGCCTACGACGGTAGGCGGGTTTAACCTAGAAGGACTACGTCGTGTCTAAAGAAAAATTTGAGCGTAACAAACCGCACGTAAACGTCGGCACCATCGGCCACGTTGACCACGGTAAAACCACCCTGACTGCAGCTATCACCAACGTGTTGGCCAAGCACTTCGGTGGTAAAGCTTTCGCCTTCGACCAGATCGACAAGGCACCGGAAGAGCGTGAGCGTGGTATCACCATCAACACCTCCCACGTAGAATACGACACCGCTACCCGTCACTACGCTCACGTAGATTGCCCGGGTCACGCCGACTACGTTAAAAACATGATCACCGGTGCTGCCCAGATGGACGGCGCGATCCTGGTAGTAGCAGCGACTGACGGCCCGATGCCGCAGACTCGTGAGCACATCCTGCTGGGTCGTCAGGTTGGTATCCCGTACATGATCGTGTTCATGAACAAGTGTGACATGGTTGATGACGAAGAGCTGCTCGAACTGGTCGAGATGGAAGTTCGTGAACTGCTGACCGAATATGACTTCCCGGGTGATGACCTGCCGGTAGTTCGTGGTTCCGCGCTGAAAGCGCTGGAAGGCGACGCTGCATGGGAAGAGAAGATCATCGAGCTGGCTCACCACCTGGATACCTACATCCCGGAGCCGGAGCGTGCAATTGACCTGCCGTTCCTGATGCCTATCGAAGACGTATTCTCTATCGCTGGCCGTGGTACCGTAGTTACCGGTCGTGTAGAGCGCGGTATCGTTAAAGTAGGTGAGACTGTAGAAATCGTTGGTATCAAAGATACCGTTTCTACCACCTGTACTGGTGTTGAAATGTTCCGTAAGCTGCTGGACGAAGGTCGTGCAGGCGAGAACATCGGCGCACTGCTGCGTGGCGTGAAGCGTGAAGACGTAGAACGTGGTCAAGTACTGGCCAAGCCGGGTTCAATCAAGCCGCACACCAAGTTTGAATCTGAAGTGTACGTCCTGTCCAAAGAAGAAGGTGGTCGTCATACCCCGTTCTTCAAAGGCTACCGTCCGCAGTTCTACTTCCGTACTACCGACGTGACCGGTACCATCGAACTGCCGGAAGGCGTTGAAATGGTAATGCCAGGCGACAACATCAAAATGGTTGTTACCCTGATTGCCCCGATCGCAATGGATGACGGCCTGCGTTTCGCTATCCGTGAAGGTGGCCGTACCGTAGGTGCTGGTGTTGTAGCTAGCGTAATCGCCTAATCGATTCGTTATATACAAACATGAAAAGGGGTGGCTTCGGCCACCCCTTTTATTTTTGGGGCTATTTATGCCCTGTGAGATACTGGGCGAAACCATTGATAGAGGTAGTTTCCGTGAGCAAAGCCGCCATTTTTCTGGATCGTGACGGTGTCATCAATGAAGACACCGGCTACGTGAGTCAGGTTGATGATTTCCATTTTCTGCCCGGCGTGATCGACGCCCTGCAGCTGTTAAAGAAGAAAGGGTATTTGTTGGTTGTTGTAACCAACCAGTCCGGAATCGCCCGCGGTTACTTCAGTGAAGATGACTTCATGAATCTGACGGAATGGATGGATTGGTCACTGGCTGATCGGGATGTGGATCTCGATGGCATCTACTTCTGCCCCCATCACCCGGATCACGGCGCCCCCTGTGATTGCCGCAAACCGGAACCCGGTATGCTGCTGTTGGCGCAACAGGAACTGGGGATCGACATGAGCCGTTCCTATATGGTGGGTGACAAGCCCTCTGATCTGAAAGCCGCTGCCAATGCCAAGGTCGGGCATAAAGTGTTGGTCAAAACGGGTAAACCGGTGACCGATGCAGGTATCGCATTGGCTGATGCCATCTATGACAACCTGCATGATTTCGCTATTTCAGTGCCCGTCGCGGGCTGATTTTGTTCGCTTAATATGCGTATCGGTGGCTTTGTGAGCAAGCGAGCGATGAAAGCCATCTTTTTGCAATTATCTGCTTGCCAGAAAGATTCAACTCCCTATAATGCGCCTCCATCGACAGGGCAAGCGGCAACGCAAACGCCTAAGTCGATAA